>JABDJQ010000106.1 GCA_013002425.1 Gemmatimonadota bacterium | reverse complement strand
CGAAGACGGCGACGAGTTCTCGTTCGATCCCGACACGCGCGCCCTGACGAACGTGACCAGGGGGAAAGAATACACGCCGATTCCGCTGACGAGTAAAGAGGAGGAGATTCGCGATACCGGCGGCATCTTCGCCGTGGGCCGAAGAGAGTTCCGCGACTCGGTCATGCGCGAACCCGCAATCGTCTGGCCGGATGCCGAAACGGCGCGCGGCATGACGACTACGGAGCAGATCGTGTGGGCGCATCGCGTCGACAAGAACGCGAAGGTAAAGCCGGGCGCGACGCTTCGCGTTTACGCTGACCTGCTTCCCGCTTCCGACGGCACGGCGCCGTTTTCGATTCACACGTTCAATCAAATTTCGGGCGGCCATACGATCTACCCGCGCCAGATCGCGGTCGCGAGCGATCACTTCGTATTCACGGGAAAGAAGTCGGACGATCTGCAGACGGAGATTTCACGCCAGTTCGTGGCGCAGCAGGGGATCGAGAAGCCGTACATCGCCTCGCCCGGCGACGGCATCTTCCACTTCTACTTCCCCGAGCAGGGACTCGTGTATCCCGGGCAGTTCATTCCCGGCGCCGACTCCCACAGCCGCGCTTACGGCGCCTACGGAGCGGTCGGTTTCGGAGTCGGATCGACGACTCTCGGCTTCGGCTGGGCCACCGGCTACGTCTACTTCACGCTCGCGAAACAGCGGCGCGTGGTGTTCAAGGGCACGCTGCAGCCGTGGGTGTCGGGCAAGGATATCGTGCTCGCGCTGCTCGCGCACTGGGGATCACGGCAGGCGCAGGGGATGTCGGTCGAATTCGTCGACAGCAACAAGCAGCTTCCGATCGCGTACAGAAACACCATCGCCAACATGATGGCGGAAGGCGAAGCGCAGAACGGGATCTTTGCCGCCGACGACATCACGTACGACTGGTTCGACAGGAAAGGGATGACCGATCTTCCCTACCCGCGCATCGCGCCCGGCGAGAATGCGCACTATGAAATCGACGAAACGTTCGACCTCGGTTCGGTCGAACCCATGATCGCGCGCCCGTTCAGCCCCGGGAACGCGCATCCGGCGGAAGCCGTGGCGAAGGAGCGCATCAAGTTCGACAAGGCGTTCATCGGATCGTGCACGAACGGAAGCTACAACGACCTTCTGCAGGCCGCGCTCGTGATCGTGGCCGCGCGCGAAAAAGGATACACGCGCGCCGCGACGGAGTTCGTGATCTTTCCGGGATCGGGCGGGGTCCGTGAGCGGATCCGGGCCGCGGACCCGCGCCTGAACGGCGAGTCGATCGCTGCCGTGTTCGAGTCCGTCGGCGGCGAGATCCGGCAGTCGTGGTGCGGCCCCTGCTTCGGGCAGGGTCCGGACGCGCTCGCGGAAGGCCAGGTCGCCATCACTACGTTCAATCGCAACTGGCAGAAC
>JABDJQ010000089.1 GCA_013002425.1 Gemmatimonadota bacterium | reverse complement strand
GATTGAACGCGTTCACGAGTTACGACGCGACGGCCTACATCGTTTCGCTCCCGGCGAACCGCCTCGAGCTCTGGACGATCCTCGAGTCCGACCGGTTCAAGAAGCCGGTTCTGCGCGAGTTCTACACCGAGGTCGAAAACGTGCGCGAAGAGCGCCGGCTCTCGGTCGAAGACAACCCCGGCGCGCTTCTCTACGAACGGCTGACCGCGACCGCTTACGACGCGCATCGCTACGGCGTCGAAATCATCGGCTGGGATTCGGAGATCCGCACGATCAACCGGAGCGAAGTCGAAGATTACTATCGCCGTTACTACGCGCCGAACCAGATGATCATCGCCGTTTCGGGCGACGTCGATCCGGCGGAGACGGTGGCGATGATCGACGCGTACTTCGGCGACTACGATCGTCAGCCTCCGCCGCATCCGGTGCAGACGGAAGAGCCGGAACAGCTCGGCGAGAAACGACTCGAAGTCGAATATGACGCCGAGCCCCGCATCCTGATGGCTTGGCACAAACCGACGGTCGGCCATCCGGACAACGCCGCGCTCACGGTCGCGCGCCACATCCTCGACAACGGCCTCTCGAGCCGCTTCGAGCGCAACATCGTCAACAAGGGAATCGCGGCGTCGATCAGCGCCGGCGTCGACAACCCGGGCGAACGCTATCCGAACCTGTTCACGGTGAGCGCGACCGTACAGTCGCCGCACACGGTCGCCGACGTGGAACGCGCCATCCTGTTCGAAATGGACCGACTGAAGACCGAGCCCGTGACGGCCGCCGAACTCGAAAAGGCGAAGACACAGATCGAAACGGCCTACGTCCGCAGCTTCGGGAGCAACATGCGAAGCGCGATCAACATCGCCTACGAGGAAGCGGTTCTCGGCAACTGGATGCGACGCCCCGAATCGATCCTCGCGTGCAGGGAAGTTACGGCCGAAGACGTGCAGCGCGTCGCGAATACCTACTTCAAGAAGCAGACGCGCACGGTGGGCTACACGGTGAAACCCGAAGAGGAAGAGCTCGAAAGCGCCATGGGAGGTACACGGTAATGACCTGGCAGAACTCATGGCGGGCCGGAGCGCTCGTACTCGTGATCGCACTCGCCGCGACGCCGGCAAACGCGCTTACGGTCAAAGAGAAGATCCGGAATCTCTCGTTCGAACCGATCGAAGTCACGAAGCAGACGCCGCATCGCGAAACGCTGCCGAACGGCGTGCGCATTTTCACGCTCGAGGATCACCGCCTCCCTCTCGTCGACATGGTCGTCATCGTAAAGGCGGGTTCGCTGTACGAACCGGCGGACCGGTCCGGGCTCGCCTCACTCACGGGAACGCTGCTTCGGACGGGCGGCACGGAATCGATGCACTTCACGGAAGTGGACGAGAAAGCCGACGCGATCGCGGCCCGGTTCTCGACATGGATCGGGACCGAAAGCGGCGGCGCGTATCTGAACGTGCATGTCGACCGGCTCGAAGACGGCGTGGGGCTCGTTGCCGACGCGCTCCGCCGGCCCGCGTTCGACCCCGAACGCTTCGGCGTCGAAATGGCGCAGCTTCGCGAACAGATCCGCAGGCAGAACGACAACGTGCAACAGATCGGGCGGCGCGAGTTCCGGAAGATCCTGTACGGCGAAGGCCATCCCGCGGCGCGCTTCCCGACGAACGAATCGCTCGACCGCATCACGCGCGACGATCTCGTGGCGTTTCATGACCGCTACTTCGTGCCGAACGAAGTGTGGATTGCATTTGCGGGCGCCATCACGCCCGGGCGGGCGCGAACGCTCGTCGAAGCGGCATTCGGCGACTGGGAATCGAGAAGCGTCACGTACCCCGAAGTGCCCGCCGTCGACGGAAACAGGTCGCCGGAAATCGTGCACATCCAGAAGGAGTCGGACCAGAGCATCGTTTCGCTCGGCCACCTCTCGATCCGCCGCACGGACGACGACTGGGCCCTCATGCGCCTCGCGAATCACGTGCTCGGCGGCAGCTTTTCGACGTCGCGCCTGATCACCGAGATCCGTCACAAGCGGGGGCTCGCCTATGCGACGGGGAGCATGTTCCGGTCCCCGTATCTGTATGACGGCGTCTTCGCGGCCTACGCCGGCACGAAGGGCGAGAGCACGGGCGAAGTGCTCGGGATCCTGCTCGACGAAGTGAAGAAGATGGACGAGTCGGGCGTCAGCGCGGACGAACTCGAAATCGCGCGCAACGCGCTCGTGAACCAGGAAGTCTTCGAATACGAAAGCGCGCAGAACATCGTGCAGCGCCTCGTCGACATCGACTTCTACGGCCTTCCCGACGACCATTACGAAGCGCCGTTCACCGTTTATCAGAGCGCGGATCGCAAGACGCTCAACGAAGCGATCGCGCGCGATCTGAATGCGGACGGGCTCAAGATTCTCGTGGTGGGAGACGAAGCGAAATTCGACGTGCCGCTGGAAGACTTCGGCTATCCGGTGAGACGCGTGACGCTCGACTGACCTACGAGGGCAGCGCGCTTTCTATGATCTTTGCGAGTGATTTCAGCCCCGCCACATCGGTGGGGCTGAAGTCGTTCGGGCGATGACTGTCGACATCGAGAACGCCCCAGACCTTCCCCCCCGCGTGAAGCGGCACGACGACCTCCGAATTCGACCGCGCGTCGCACGCGATATGGCCGGGAAAAGCGTGCACGTCGGGGACGACCTGCACTGCGTCGTCGGAGAAAGCGGTCCCGCAGACCCCTTTCCCCGGCGCGATCCTGACGCACGCCGCGGGTCCCTGGAACGGACCCAGCACGAGCGACCCGCCCTCCGCCCTGTAGAAACCGACCCACGAGTAGCCGAGGCGCTCGTAGATCACGGCGGCGGCGTTGGCCAGGTTCGCGATCCAGTCGTCTTCCCCGTCGAAAAGGGACGAAATCTCACGCCCGATTCCCTCGTACAGCGCCTCGTCCCGAACGGGTGAAGTCTTTGACTCCATTGAGCTTTCGTGATATTCTGACATGGTTGAAGAATATCCTTTCTGCCATCTCCCGGGCAAACGGAATCTGCCACTCTCCCGGCAATCGAATCATTATGTCCCGACCGGTCGCGGCGAAGTCCGTTCCGCCCGGACGGGCAGCACCCTTTGAGAAAGGAGCAGGGATGAAATTCTCGTTATCGAGGCTCGGCATCCCGGGCGTACTTCTACTCGCTTCCGTTACGGGAGCGCTCGCGTTCACCGAACCGGAGAATGCGCCCCAAAGTCCCTACGAGATCCCGCGTGAAGGCTGGATCGCGAACGAAGATCTGTGGATCGAACCGGTCGACGCGATCCCGGCGCAGATGAAAACCTCGCCCGTCGCGGCGATGGAAAGCATGCACGGGGGCGAGTGGCATTTCCGCCGGAACGCGCTCACCGGAACGCTGCACCATGTGTACGGATCGGGCGCGCAGTTCGCGAGCCCGCTTTCGAGCGAGTTCGAAGCGAGCGCGGCGTCGCGTCAGTTCGTGAACGCCCATCCGGAGATCTATCCGGTCGCGGCGAACGAATTGCGCGAAAGCGCGGTGCGGAACGGCCTCGGAAAATACGCCGTGCATTACGATCAGACGAAAAACGACATTCGCGTCGTCGGCGGACGCGCCTACTCGCTCTTCATGGAGAGCGGCCGGGTGTTCGCGGCGGGCGCGGATCTCTACCCGGATATCGACATCGCGACCACGCCATCGGTCGACAGGAACAGCGCGCTTCTGATCGCGCAGAACGACATCAACTTCGGCGCTCCGACGGACCGCCTCTATTATGAAGAGCTCGTGATCCT
>JABDJQ010000082.1 GCA_013002425.1 Gemmatimonadota bacterium | reverse complement strand
AGGGTGTCCATCTCATCGGGGAACATGCCCTCGCCAGCGACCTGACCGACGCCGGGCCCGGCGATGTCGGCGTGGTCTTCGATTTTCAGCGCTACCGACGCGCGACCGTTCTGTCGGCCGAGACGCTCGCTTCGCTCGGCGCGACGATCCTCGCGATCACCGACGGTCCGCTTTCACCGCTCGCTTCGATCACGAAACACTGGTGCCAGCTTTCCATCCCCGCGGTCGGTCCGTTCGACAGCTCCGTGCCGGCCGTCGCCGCGGCGGAGCTGCTCGTCTCCCAGGTCACTCGTGACTTGAAGGAAAGTGCGCGCGAGAGGATCGATCACATCGAATCGCTCTGGGATGCCACGAGCACCTTCTATCCCTAGCAACCAGTGCGAAGCCGGCCTTCCGTCGCTCGCCCAGGTGCGGCTGATAGAGGGATCCTGATTATGGAAAGAGACCCGCCCTCCTTGGAGAACGGGTCTCGATCGGGTCCCTTGCAGACCCCTGTGGATTATGCGATCACTTGCCGGACGCCGTGTGAATCCCGACGGCCATCTCGGCGAGACTCTCGAGCGTCTTTTCGCTTGCGCTGCCGCCCATTCCCGAAGCCGGGTCCTTGTGGCACGTGTAGCATGCGAAATCGAGTGTCACGTAACCGTGCGAGAAGGTCGCCCCTTCATCGTTGTAGAACATCGAGTCACGCGACACCGGATCCGTACGGATCTTGAAGATGTGCGTACGCACGTCTCCTTCGAAATCGTGGACCTTACGCGCCGACTTGGTCGCACGCGGCATGTGACAGTCGATGCATTCGGGCGATCCGGCGGTGTGGTTCAGCACGGACGCCTCGCCCGGATGACACGAAGCGCAATCGACCTTGATTCCGCCCTGATCCGCATGACCGTAGCGAACGCCGATATGCGGGTCGTGGCAGGAGATGCAGTTCAGGCCCGAATGTTTGGCGCTGATCATTTCGTCATACTGTTCGTGATGGCGAATGAAACCGCCGCTGGCCAGGATGCCGTGGTTGGTATCCCGGAAATGGCAGGATCCGCACAGAGTCGAGTTCTGGTCGACCGTGATCTGCGCCCTGTTCTTCGACGCGACATGCATGCCGCCCGGACCATGGCACGCTTCACAGGTCACGCCGGCTTCTTCCCAGGTTCCGAGAATGCCTTCGAGACCGTCCTGATTGACGCCCCCGTTGTCCTCGAAGTCCTGCCAGCCGGTGGTGTGACACGTTCCGCAGGTGTACGGTTTCGGGGCCGTATCACCCGAGTGATAAGGTACCCACTCCTCGTCGACGTCCAGATCGGTGCGGGGCAGGTTGTACTGCGCCGTTACACCGTTCCAGCCGTCGGTGATGATATACCCGTTCTCGTCCATGAAGCGCGCTTTCCAGCCGTAGCCGCCGATCACATACGTGACGTTGTTCCAGCTGAAACCGGTTGGCGGATTCGGAACGTCGCTGAAAGGATAGGTGGGGGGCATGCCGTTTACGACCTTGTTGATCTTGTACGGGTGCCCGGACATGAACAGGTCGTCCCATTGGTCGACGTGACAGTTCTGGCAGACCGAACTTGTCACGTAGTTGCGCGTGGAGTGCGTGACGATACCGAAGACCTTTTCGCTCTCGTCGGAGTCACTGTTGCCCGCGTCATCCTTCGCGGTCACTTTGACCTTCACTCCGAACAGATTCTCGTTCGGAACCGTCCAGGAATACGGAGACTCGGGCGAAACATCGGTCGCGACCGTAATGTAGTTTTGGGCGTCGTCGTGGATGTACTCGATGTCGACCGCCGTTACCGTACCCATGTTCTTGTTGGGGAATGCGGTCCAGGTCACATCGAGCGTCGAGCCGGGTTGAACGAGTTCGCCCCCGTTCGGAGCTCCGAGAACGATGCCGACATCGGACGGCGGTTCGGTCAGCCCGTCGTCGTCATCGTCACCGCAACCGAAAAGAGATAGAGACAGGGCGATCAGAGCAGCAATCAAGAAGCGAGATTCACGCATGGCACCAGCCCTCCTTGACGGTGGGTCGCCTCCATGGAGACGGCCAAGATACTTTCATACCCCGGCCGTAATCCAACCCTATTCGCAGACGTCATTCCGGTCAACAATAACAGTGATCATTTCTTTCTATGCGTCGGCGGGGCCGAAATCGGCCGTCTCTATGATCGACCTCAAACACGGATGCCGTAGTGTCCGAAAAGGCGAACGACCTCCATCCGCACGGAATCCCGTTCTGCTATCCTCGTCGCATGACTCCCCCCGATCGCCCCGTCGACGACAATGACCGCACGCTTCCTTCGGATGACAGCGACCGCACGATCCCGTCCGATCCGCGCACGAGGGGAGCTACGCTCGACATCTATATAATAGAGAACGATCCGTCCGTCCCGGACCGCCTCGCTCGGCGAAGATGCGGGCGCCGGGGAGATGGAAGCGCGCGCAAGCGCGATCAGGAAAGCCCTGGAGGCGAACTAGACCGGCATATTGCGTGCTGACTCCTGCACGAACCGAACGGATTCTGCAATGGAACATCGAACACTCGGAAAAACCGGGATCGAAGTCTCCGAAGTCGGCTTCGGATGCTGGCAGCTCGGAAACGATACGGACTGGGGCGGCATGGACGACCGGACCGCGCACGATCTCGTGCACGAGGCGATCGACCTCGGCGTCAACCTGTTCGACACTTCACCGAACTACGGGTCGACGAACAGCGAACGGTTGCTCGGCGAGTCGCTCCGGGGAAGGCGAAACGACGTCGTTCTCGTCAGCAAGTTCGGCCGCACGGCAGACGACGTTCGCGACTTTTCGATCGACCGGTTCGAGACGGGCCTCGAAGAGAGCCTGCGCCGACTGCGGACGGACTACCTCGACGTGTTTCTGCTCCACAATCCGGATGCCGCCCTCTACCAAACGACCGAGCCTCTCTGGGATGCGCTCGACCGGGCCGCGGCGCGGGGAAAGATCCGCCACTACGGGGCGAGTCTCGACCGTGCGAGCGAGATCGAGAAGTGCCTCGGGCAGACGGAGAGCACGGTTCTCGAAATCCTGTTCAACGCCCTGCACCAGGGCGCGCGTCGCGCGTTCCCACTCGTTCGAAGTCGCGGAAGCGGCGCGATCGTGAAGGTTCCGCTCGACAGCGGCTGGCTTACGGGTCGTTTCGACGCCGCAAGCCGGTTCGACGGCATTCGTTCCCGATGGACTTCCGAAGAGATTGCGGAACGCGCCGGACTGGTCGATCAGCTCGACTGGTTGACGAGCGGGGGCGAGACGCTCGCGACCCGCGCGCTTCAGTACGTTCTTTCCTACGACGAAGTCAGCTGCGTGATCCCGGGCATGCGAAGTCGGGAACAGCTTCACGCCAACGTCGGCGCGGTCGGCGGGCGGCTGAACCCGGAAGAACGGGCGCGGCTCGAGGCTTTCTGGGATGCGTTTACGGACGGGGGAACGAACCTGCTGCCGTGGTGATGGAAAGCACGCGGTGCGAACGCGGGAGCAGCCGACTCAGTCCGAGCTCGAATACTTCGCGGAGCGCCGCGCCAGCGTCCTTTCCGGCCCGCCGCGCTTGCGCTCGTGGCCGGCGAGCACGTGCAGGAGCAGCCAGTCCGGGAACTGTCTCTTCAGATCCCGGGGTCCGCGCAGCTTGATACGACGCGCCCGGATCTCGTTGCGAAGGTCGCGAAACCCACGCCAGCATTCCACGAACACCTTCAAGTCGGAGCGGACCGACAGGTCCACGTCGAACCCGGGATGGGTGAGGCACATTTCGACTTCGCCGTTGTCGTTCACGAGCCAGAACCGCCGGCAGTCCGCGGGTGCGCCGCTGAAGTCGAACTCGAGTACGGTGCGCCCGGCCGGCATCTTCCGCGTGTCCAGTCGCAGGTGCATGCTCCAGACGAGAAACCGGGGATCCAGATCCGATTGTGTGAGATCACGGGCCCATTCGTGTCCCCACACGGCGAAACCGTTGACGAGGGACGCGAGATCACGGCCGGCCTCTGTCAGGTGATACGAATACCCTCGTCCGTCCGTGATCTTCTCACGACGCAGGACGCCCGATTCCTCGAGCTGCAGCAACCGTTGCGAAAGAAGGGAAGCCGACATTCGAGGCAACCCTTTGTGAATCTCGTTGAACCGCGAACAGTTCATGAGCAGACGGCTCACAACGAGGAGCGTCCACCTTTCGCAGAGCACCTCCGCCGCGAGAGAAAGCGGGCAGTATTGTCCGTAGCCGCGTGACATGACCCGAGCTTCTCATTCCCGGGACCGTGCTGCAACTACAGATTTAGTAGTAGATGGCAGCCGGTGCTTTGATAGCGTTGGAATCGATGGGACGGGCGCCGCGGTCATACACTCGAGGAGCGAAAATGAAACTGACGATGAGCATTCTCACAGCACTCGTACTGGTCGTCGCGGGTCAGCCGGCGGCGCGGAGCGACGCCTCGGAGGCCTCGAAGGGCACGAGTACGCATGCCGAATCGAGGGACGAACGTCTCCGGGAAGTGATCACGGACTGGAATGAAGCGGTGTTCGCGATCGCGATTGCGGAGGATCGACTCCTCACACTCAAAGGACTGCGGACGGCCTGCCTGATGCATCTGGCGATTCACGACGCTCTGAACTCCATCGAGCCGCGATTCGAAAGGTTCGCGTACGAAGGACCGGCCGGGCACGCGGATCCGGTCGCCGCCGTGGTTCATGCGGCATTCGGCGTCGTCTCCGGCCAGTATCCGGATCAGGCGGAGAGGCTCGAGGGAAAGACGGCCCTGCAACCTGCGTCGATTCCGGACAGCCCCGCCCGGTCGGCCGGCGCGGAGCTCGGCAGATCGTGCGCGGCTTCGGTGATGGAACGGCGGGATGGTGATGCATGGGATACGCAGGCCGAGTACGCCTGGCACCCGATGGGCCCCGGCGTTTATGCGGAGTTCAACGAGCACAGCGGCACGCCCGAAGGGTTCATTTTCGGGGCGGGCTGGGCGAGGGCGAAACCGTTCGTTCTCACACGGCCGGATCAGTTTCGCTCGCCGCCGCCGCCTGCCGTCTCTTCG
>JABDJQ010000076.1 GCA_013002425.1 Gemmatimonadota bacterium | reverse complement strand
GTCGGGATCGGCGAGAAAGAAGTCAGCCTCGGGCTTACCGAAGTCGATTCGCTGCTTGCGGCGCACGGTCTGCTCGGTTTGAACAACAACATTCTGGACGCGACGACCGGGGAGAATCGGTACACGCCTTACACGATTCTGAAAGCCGGCGAGCTCAAGGTAGGCGTTACCGCGATGCTCGGTGGCGACGCGATCGTCGCCCGCTCGATCAAGGAGCGCGAGAACGTAGCTGTTTCGAACGGTGTGGCGGCTTCGCGCGAAATACTGGAGACTTTCCGCAAGAAGAAGGTCGATCTCAAGGTTCTGCTCGCTCACACGGGGCTGCAGAAAGGAGAGATGCTGGCGGATTCGCTTGCGGGCTTCGACGTGATTCTGATCGGACACGGCAGCCGTTCGTGGACCGAACCGAAGCAGGTGAACGGCGTCATTCTGGCATCGCCCGGATCGCGCAGCAACCAGCTCGGCGAAGTCACGATCGTCGTGGAAGATCGTATGGTGCAGTCGTTCGAAGGACGTTCGTACCAGCTGCAGCAGGACGACGGACCGCTCGAACCGGCCATCAAGGCTCTGACCTGGACGCATCTCGAACTCGACGAGAACGGGAATCGCGTCAAGAAGGGAGCCAAGAAGGATACGACGAAGACCACGGAGTCGACGGAATCGAGGCTCGAACAGAGCAGTCTCGATCCGAAGCTTCAGAAGGACGAAGCGGCGAAAGCAGAGCCGGCAATGGCGTATCTCGGAAACGAGAATTGCCGGCTTTGCCACGCCGACATCTTCCAGTCGTACGAGAAGAGCGCCCACGCGGAAGCGTTTCAGGTCATCGCCGAAGATCCGAAGGAGTGGCAGAATCCGGCCTGCTGGAACTGCCACACCCTCGGCTTCGGCGAGCCTACGGGCCACTCCACGACGGAACTCGAGCCCGATCTGTGGAACGTGCAGTGCGAGTCGTGTCACGGCATGGGCACCGAACACGCGCGCGGCGAACTTACCGCGGCCATCACGGAAGCCACGTGCACGAAGTGCCATACGCCCGAATGGAGCCCCGACTTCGACTTCAAAAAATCTCTCGCCCTCATCTCTCATAAATCGAATCACTCGAAATAGAACGGATCCCAGGTTCCTCCACGGAGATCGACCTTGCCATCAAATGAACGGATCAGAGCCGCCCGGGAGTGGATCGAACGGGCCGGATCGATTACCGTGCTTACCGGAGCGGGCGTCTCCGCCGAAAGCGGGGTGCCGACATTCCGCGGATCCGAAGGGCTCTGGAAGAAACACCGCCCGGAGGATCTCGCGACGCCGGAGGCGTACGCGCGGAACCGGGCTCTCGTTTGGGAGTGGTACCGCTGGCGGCAGGAACTCGTGGCCGGCACCGAGCCGAACGCGGCTCATTACGCGCTGGCCGCCCACGAGTCGCGCGGCGGCACCTTCACGCTCATCACCCAGAACGTGGACGGGCATCACGAGCGCGCCGGATCGCGCGACGTCGTGGAGCTTCACGGAAACCTGTTTCGCGCGCGCTGTCCGGCAGACGATACGCTCGCCTCGCTCTCCGACGGCCCGTTCACCGGAGTTCCCGTCTGTCCGGCGTGCGGGGGCGCCATGCGGCCCGA
>JABDJQ010000055.1 GCA_013002425.1 Gemmatimonadota bacterium | reverse complement strand
ACGGCGATCACGAGCAGCGCCGCCGTCACGAGCCATTCGTTTCTCGCGGTGTTCATGCCCGGATCCTAGCACGAACGTCGCCGCGGGCAGACCCGCAAACTCACACGGCGAAGTGCTATACTGAGGCGCCCGTGCACCCCGCGGGAAGGACGGTGCGGCGCCTCGCGCCCGTATCGCACACATTGAATTCGAAGGAGATCAGAATGTCGCGAATCGCAAACCCGCTGGCCGCCGCCGCGCTCATGCTCGCACTCGTCGCAGGGCCGGCAACCGCCCAGTTCGATGACGTCGTCGTCAAGAAGCACGAGGCGTCCGGGAGCGTCGTCATGCTCGAGGGCAGAGGCGGAAACATCGCCGTATGCACCGGCCCGAAAGGCGTGTTCATGGTCGACAGCCAGTTCGCGCCGCTGTCATCGAAAATCCGCGCGGAAATCGAAACCCTCTCCGAAGGACCCGTCAGCTTTCTCGTCAATACGCACTGGCACGGCGACCATGTGGGCGGCAACGCGAACTTCCAGAACGAGGGCACGATCGTTGTCGCTCACGACAACGTCCGGAAGCGCATGAGCGCCGAACACTTCAACGATCTCTTCGACCGTCAGATGCCGGCATCCGACGCCGCGGCACTGCCCGTCGTCACGTTCTCGGAAGACGTCACGTTTCACTGGGACGGCGGCGCGATCGAAATCTTTCATGTGGGACCGGCGCACACCGACACCGACGCGATGATCTATTTTCGAAAAGACAACGTACTGCACATGGGCGACATCTTCTTCAACGGCTACTTTCCGTTCATCGACGTGACGAGCGGCGGAACGGCCGCCGGGTATGTCGCTGCGATCGACCGCGCGCTCGCGCTCGTCGACGACGACACCGTAATCATCCCCGGCCACGGGCCGCTTGCGGGCAGGGAAGACCTGCTCGTCTATCGCGGAGTGCTGCAGGGGACGACGACAGCGGTCGAGGCGGCCGTCGAAGACGGCAAAACGCTCGACGAAGTGAAGGCCATGAACATTACCGGAAAATACCCCGAGAGCTGGGGCAGCGGTTTCGTGCAGCCCGATCTCTTCATTACGACGCTCTACCGGAGCTATCAGAAGTGAAGCCGGGCGTCGCACTCCTCACCGCCGTTCTCCCGAGCTGCGCATGCCAGAACCTCCCGCACACATTCCGCCGGAGCTGCGCGCACTCGGCTGGGACGAGGAGTGGCAGGCGGCCTTTCTCGAAGCCGGGCGTGAGGGGACGCAGCCCGCGCGTCTCGCCGTTCCGCGCAAGAAAAGCTACACGGTTCTGACCGCGTCGGGCGAGATGGAAGCCGTCGTTCCCGGCAAGACGTGGCACACCGAAGGCGCCGCCGGTCAGCCCGTGGTCGGCGACTGGGTCGCGCTCGAAGTCGTGAGCGACACCGCGAGCCCCGTGATCCGCCAGATCCTTCCACGCCGTACGATCCTCACACGCAAGATGCCGGGCGAGAAAGTCGCCGAACAGTACGTGGCGGCGAACGTCGACGTGCTCTTCATCGTGTGCGGCCTCGACATGGACTACAACGTACGCCGCATCGAACGCTATCTCGCGCTCGCGCGCGAAGGGGGCGTGCAGCCCGTCGTGCTGCTGAACAAGGAAGACCTGGTCGAGGACGCCGCGCGCTTTCGTGACGAAGTGATCGAGAGCGCGGGGGAGGCGCCGGTGCTTTCACTGAGCGCGACGGAGCAGACGAACGTCGCGGCCGTCGAGACCTTTCTCGGCGCAGGCATCACAGCCGCGTTCATCGGCTCGTCCGGCGCGGGGAAGTCGACGCTCATCAACGCACTTCTCGGCGAAGAGCGCCAGGACACGCAGGAGGTCATCGAAGGAACCGACCGCGGCAAGCACACGACCACGCGGCGCGAACTGATCCC
>JABDJQ010000051.1 GCA_013002425.1 Gemmatimonadota bacterium | reverse complement strand
GCCCAGAACCCGTCGCACACCTATACATCGGCCGGCAACTACACCGTGACCCTGACCGCCTCGAACGCGTTCGGTGCGGACGGCGAAACGAAGACGAACTACATCACGGTTACCGATCCTCCGGGCGGCGGCGGATGGGAAACCATCACGTACGACGACTGGGAAGCGGGCTACGGCAACTACTCGGACGGCGGCAGCGACATGACCCGTTCGAGCCAGAGCCAGTATGCGTGGGAAGGCAACTACTCGGGTCGCATCCGTGACAACACGAACTCGTCGGTCTTCTTCCACACGAACTGCCAGAACGTGACCGGCTACACGGATCTCGAAGTGGAGTTCTACTTCTATCCGCGCAGCATGGAGAACGGCGAGGACTTCTGGGTGCAGTGGTACAACGGTTCGAGCTGGCAGACCGTCGCGGCGTTCGCGGCCGGTTCGAGTTTCAATAACAACTCGTTCTACACGGCCACGGTCAACATCCCGTCCGGCTCGTACCCCTACACGACCTGCGGCGCGGTTCGTTTCCGTTGCGACGCTTCGGGGAACTCGGACTACATCTACGTCGACAACATCGACTTCCGCGGGTTCTCGAGTTCGCGCGAAGTCGGACAGGAAGAGGCGATGGTCAAGAATGAAGCCGTACCCGGCGTCATGACGCTCGACCAGAACGTGCCGAACCCGTTCAACCCGACGACGACCATTCGCTTCACGCTGCCCGAAGCCACGCACGTGCAGCTCGAAGTGTTCGACATTACCGGGCGTCGCGTTTCGACCGTACTGAACGAAATGCGCATGGCCGGTCAGAACTCGGTCGAGTTCCATGCGAACGGTCTCAGCTCGGGTATCTACTTCTACAAGCTGAACGCGGGCGGCAAGACCGACCATAAGCGCATGGTGCTCGTGAAGTAGGAACCGCAGATAACCGATCGATCATGCCGACCCGGTGCCGTGGGCCGGAATGATCAAGCGACCGCCCCGGGGAACGATCTCCGGGGCGGTTCTACTTTCCCGCGCGCGCTCTCTTCCATCGTTCGCAGTCGCATGCGGGAACTGTTATATTAGATACGGGAATGCGGCCGGCGATCGAAAGAGAGGATCCGTATGTCCCGTCCCGTCCTCGTCTGGTTTCGCAACAACCTTCGCATCGACGACAACGAAGTGCTGCGCGCCGGGCTCGCCGAAAGCCACTACCTCGTTCCCGTCTACTGCTTCGACCCGCGCCATTTCCAGCACACGCCGCTCGGCTTCCCGAAGACCGGTTCCCATCGCGCCCGTTTTCTGCTCGAGAGCGTGCGCGACCTGCGGAAGTCGCTCCGCTCTCACGGCTCGGACCTGATTCTGCGATTCGGTGAACCCGAGCACGTGATTCCGGAACTGGCCGCGCGGATCAACGCCTCGGCGATCTACACGAAGAAGGAAGTCACGGCGGAAGAGGAACTGGTCGACGATCACGTGCGCGCAGAGGCAAAGAAGCGCGGGATCCCCCTGCACTCGGTGTGGGACGACACCCTCTATCACGTGGACGATCTGCCGTTCGCGGTTTCCGAGTTGCCCGAGGTCTTCACGCACTTTCGAAAGGAGTGCGAGGGCGCGTCGATGATCCGCGATCCGCACGACGCCCTGATGCACTGGATGACGATCGAAGGAATCGATCCGGGGAAGATCCCCGCGCTCTTGGAGTTCGGACTTCCGGAGCCGGCGGCGGAACCGCGTGCCGCGTTTCGGTTTCACGGCGGGGAGTCAACCGCGTGGTCCCGCATGGAAGACTACTTCTGGCATCGCGATCGCCTGCGCGATTACAAGCAGACACGGAACGGCATGCTCGGCGAGGATTACTCGACGAAGCTTTCGCCCTGGCTCGCCCACGGCTGCATTTCGCCGCGCCGGATCCATGCGGAAGTGAAGCGGTACGAAGCCGACCGGGTCACGAACGACTCCACGTACTGGCTCGTTTTCGAGCTCATGTGGCGGGACTACTTCCGTTTCATCGCCTGGAAGCACGGCACGAACATCTTCAAGCGCGGCGGCATCAAGCGGGTCGCGAACCGCGGCTGGAGCGAGGATCTCGCGAAGTTCGGCGCATGGCGTGAGGGACGGACCGGCCAGCCGCTGATCGACGCGAACATGATGGAACTCGCGCTCACGGGTTTTCAGTCGAACCGGGGGCGCCAGAACGCGGCCAGCTATCTCGCCCACGATCTCGGCGTCGACTGGACGTGGGGGGCGCAGTGGTTCGAATCGCAGCTGATCGATTACGACGTCGCGAGCAACTGGTGCAACTGGAACTACGTGGCGGGAGTCGGAAACGATCCGCGCGAAGGGCGTCGGTTCGACCCCGCGCGCCAGTCGGAGAAGTACGATCCCGAAGGCGCGTATGTGAAGCACTGGCTGGGATAGGGGCCCGCCCCGTTGCGCTCTGACAGATCGCCAGCCATGCCGTCAGTCTCGCGAGCCCTGGCTGACCGCCTTTGTTATGTACTTCGGAATGTGTCGCTCAATGCTGACTTCTGTTGCTGTCATGCAAGCGCCTGCGCCGGTGCGCCGAAGGCGGCCAGCTCAATGTGGCTCGCTTCGCTGCCGGCATGGCGGGCGACCTGCCTGCGCAACGGGTATTGTGGCGAAGCGAGTGTTCCCCGGCAGGATGCCTCGTTGCGCGCCAGCCATATAGCGTAGTACTCTCCCCGTATGCTTGCACCCGGCACAAAACTCGGCCACTACGAGATCGAAGACTCGATCGGCGCAGGCGGCATGGGCGAAGTCTACCGAGCCCGTGACGTCCGTCTCGACCGCACGGTCGCGATCAAGGTGCTGCCGAGCCACCTCTCCGAGAACAAGGATCTGCGCGACCGCTTCGACCGCGAGGCGCGCACGATCTCGAATCTCCAGCATCCGAATATCTGCGCGCTTCACGATGTGGGCCACGAGGGCGGGACCGATTTCCTCGTCATGGAACATCTCGAAGGGGAGACGCTGGCCGACCGCCTCGCGAAGGGTCCGCTCAGCGCGAATGAGCTGCTCCCGATCGCGGTTCAGATCGCGAGTGCGCTCGAAGCGGCGCACAAGAACGGCGTCGTTCATCGTGACCTGAAACCGGGCAACGTGATCTTGACCCGCCAGGGGGCGAAACTGCTCGATTTCGGTCTCGCGAAGATCGCGGTCTCCGACGAACCGACGACGAACTCCACGTTCACGCAGATGGCGACCGGCATGCCGTCCGCCCCGCTCACGGAGCAGGGTACGATCATGGGCACGTTCCAGTACATGGCGCCCGAGCAACTGGAAGGGAAAGAGGCCGACGCGAGGAGCGACATCTTCTCGTTCGGCGCGCTGCTCTACGAAATGGCGACGGGGCAGAAGGCGTTCGCGGGTGACAGTCAGGCGAGCCTGATCGCGTCGATCATGACCTCGCAGCCGCAACCCATCACGACGATTCAGCCGATGACGCCGCCGGCGCTCGACCGCCTGATCCGTACCGCGCTCGAGAAGGACCCTGACAGTCGCTGGCAGACGGCGCACGACGTCGCGCTCCAGCTCAAGTGGATTCAGGAAGGCGGCTCCGAACTCGGCGTACCAAAGCCGGTTGCCGCGAAACGGAAGGGGCAGACGCGCACAGCATGGATCGTCGCGGCGCTCGCTTCGCTGGCCGCGGTCGCATTCGCCGCTCTCTATTATATGCAGCCCGAACCGCCCGCGCCGCAGGCCATCCGATTTTCGATTCAGGCGCCGAAAGAAGTCGTTTCGTTCGGTTCCCCCCGCATCTCGCCGGACGGCACGATGATCGCGTTCAATGGCCGCGGTACCGGCGGGAGTGAACAGATCTGGATCCGGCCGCTGAATGCGAACGACCCGTACCCGCTCGCGGGAACCGAGAGCGCGGGCAGGCCGTTCTGGTCGCCGGACAGCCGCCACGTGGGATTTTTCGCCGGGAGCAAACTGAAGCGCGTACCCGTCGCGGGCGGACCGCCGCTCACGCTCTGCGAGTTCGCGAGAGGCGCCGACGGCGGCTGGGGAAAAAACTTCATTCTGTTCGACGGCGCATCCGGCGATTCGATCATGGCCGTGCCGGTCGGAGGAGGCGAGATCAAGGGCGCGACACGGATCGACCGCGAGCGTGCGAGCGCCGGAGACGGCTGGCCGTTCTTCCTGCCGGACGGCGAACGTTTCGTCTTCATCCGCTTCATATCCGATGGGCCGGATGAAGTGCACCTGGGCCGGATCGGGTCGATGGAAACGAAGTTTCTGACGAACGGGGAGTCGCGCCTCGAATACGTCCACCCTGGTTACCTGATCTACGAGCGAGGCGGCTCACTGCTCGCCCACCCGTTCGACGCGAAACGCGGGGAACATACGGGGGATCCGTTCGCGCTCACGGAAGGGATCGGGACCGGCGGATCGGGCCTCGCGCACTTCTCGTGCTCGGAAAACGGCATTCTGATTTACACGGAAGGGGACGATCCGGGACGCAAGCTCGTGCTGTTCGACCGGGAGGGACGGATCGTGGACACGTTCGGCGAACCCGGTCTCTACGGAAGGCCCGCGATCTCGCCGGATGGAAAGCGGCTCGCTTACTCCCAGATCGCGGAAGGCGGTGGTGGCGGCGATATCTGGATCTTCGATCTGACCCGCAGGGTGCCGTCGCGATTCACGTTCAACGGCGCCTCCAACAACGCGGTCTGGTCGCCCGACGGGAGTGAGATCGCCTATGTGGCCATCGAGAGCGCCGTTCGTACGATCATGCGCAAGAAGACCTCCGGAAGCGTTCAGCCGGTTCCTGTTCGGGAGTTCGAGGCGCAGGCCATTGTCGGACACTGGTCGCGTGGCGGAAATCTTCTGCTAACTGACTTCGGTTCGGACGCCGGAATCGATGTCGCAAGCATCGCGATCGACTCTCCCGACTCCGTGACGATGCTGACAAGCAGCCCCGCACTCGAAGCGCAAGGGCAGTTCTCACCCGACGAACGCTACTTCTGCTATTCGTCGAACGAAACCGGCAGCTTCGAAGTCTATCTGCGGTCGGTCGATCCCGAGGGCGGTAAATGGCAGGTCTCGACGAACGGTGGCGTCGAAGCGTTCTGGCGCGCGGACGGTCGCGAGATCTTTTACCTGGCGCCGGATCGCTCGCTCATGGCCGTCCCGGTCGATCTGACCGATGATGTCGTTCTCGGCATTCCGGAGAAACTCTTCGACGCACCAGTGCAGCGGAACATCAACACGCGCAACCGCTACTGCCCGACGCCCGACGGCCAGGCTTTCTATTGCGTCTCCCTGATCGACAGCGATCGCGTGCCGCCGACGAACGTCATCGTCAACTGGACGGCAGAACTGGATCAGCGCTGATGATTGCTCCCGGCACGAAACTCGGCCATTACGAGATCGAAGAATCCATCGGCGCAGGCGGCATGGGCGAAGTGTATCGCG
>JABDJQ010000041.1 GCA_013002425.1 Gemmatimonadota bacterium | reverse complement strand
CCGACGGACCTCAACATTCCGATCGAAGAAGCGACGATCATCAACTACGAGAACGATATCGGCCCGATCGTCCAGGCGAAGTGCCAGGGCTGTCATCTGCCGACGATCACGTACCGCGACTCGCTCGTACTGCCCGACTCGGTGCTCGTGCTCGTCCCGGACACACTGGCGCCTCCGGGATCGCTCGACCTTTCGCCCGACATCGACACCACGATGATGGACCGCGTATTCCCGCGGGCGTACATCAGTCTTTCGGGCGAGAACGAAATGGGCGGCGGCAACGTCGTACGTCCGGCGTTCCCCAGGCGCTCGAAACTCATCGACTACGTGATGGGCGTCGGTTCCGCGGCGGACCAGGGACAGCATCCGGTCGGCGGCGAGCTGACGCAGGACGAAGTGGATCTCTTCAAGATGTGGGTGCTTCTCGGCGCCCAGTACAGATAGGGAGAGGGGCTTTGCGAATGAACGGCAGAACCATCGCCCTTCTCGCGCTGGCGGCCATGCCGGCCGCGGCGCTCGGCAGCGCGTCGCAATCGGACCACGCCGCGGTGCTTGCGGAGTACGAGCTGGAGCGCATGAACGGCGAGACGCTCACGATCGGTGATCTGCGCGGCGAAGTCGTGGTCGTGAACTTCTGGGCGAGCTGGTGCAAACCGTGCCGCAAGGAGCTCGGCGAATTCGACGAATGGCAGCGGAATCTGGCGGGCAAAGGCGCGCGGATTCTGGCCGTATCCGTCGACACGAAGAAGAGCCATGCGGAGCGCTTCCTGCGTGACAACAGGCTCACGCTGCCGGCGTTCTTCGACGGCACGGACGGACTCGCCGGCGCGCTCGACCTCCCCTCGCTTCCGTGCACGTACGTGCTCGACGCGAACGGCGACGTCGCGTACATCGCGCGAAGCGGCAGCACGGCCGAACTCGCGAAGCTGCGCACCACGATCGACGATCTCGTGCGGAGCAACAAGAGTGCGATGCCGGTTACGGCCGGCGCCGTGAGCGAAACGCGAAAGGAAACGGAATAGTCGTGAGTCGTTTCGTCGGAATACGTCTGTTCTTCGTGGTCGCGCTTGCGGGTGCGATGACGCTGGGCTGCGCGGGTGTGAAGCCGTACGAAAGAGGCTGGCTCGCCGATCCGATCATGACGTTCGACGAAGACTCGCGTGAGGCCAAGCGTAATACGAGCTGGATCGAAGCGCGGGAGGGTTCCACCGGAGGGACCGGCGGAGCGGGCGGAGGATGCGCGTGCAAATAGCGACGAACAATCGAACGGCGGCTGCGCTCCGCACGGGACGCGTTCACCCGATCGTGACAGTCGTTACGATCGCGGCGGGCAGCGTGTTCTGCGCGGGCGGCGTGGCGTCGAGCGCGTACGCGCAGGTGCTCGACCAGAGCGCGTCGTACACGTACCACTACTTCGCCGACTCGGACAACATCCACGTGCATTCGCACTACACGGACTATCTGCTCGAACTCGAAAACGGCGCGGATTTCCAGGTGGAATGGAACCGCGAAGTCGTGATCGTGCCGGGCGTGGCAGCCGTGCCGGGTTCGGAAGAGGCGGCCGATGCGATTACGAGCGCGAGCCGCCCGATCGCCGACGTGAACGACGCGTTCGAAGATTACACGAAGTTACGCGACCAGATTCGAGCGGACCTCGAGTACCGGTTCGCGAGCGCGGGTTACTACGTTTCGAACGAAACGGATTACTTCGCGCAGCAGGTTTCGGGCGGCCTGAATTACGGACTCTTCGGCGACAATACGAACCTCGCCATCGGCTCTTCATACGGCTGGGACGACATCCAGCCGCTCGCCGACCAGGACACGGAGGGCCTCGCCGATTCGAAATCGAACACATACTGGAACGCGGTGGTGACGCAGGTGCTCACGCGCTCGACCGTGCTTCGCATCGGCGGCGAGATGAACATCGCGCGCGGCATTCTGCACAACCCGTACCGCAACGTGTATGCGGGGGGCGGCCCCGAAGCGGAACTGCATCCGGACCGGCGCGATCGGCGCGACCTGTTCGTCAAGCTGAACCAGTACTTCACGAATCGTTCGAGCCTGAACCTCAGCTACAAGTATTACACCGACGACTGGGGCATCGATTCGCACACGCTCGGCGGGCGCCTGAACCAGTACCTGACCGACGACGTGCTCATTCGCTATCGCTACCGGTTCTACGATCAGACGGCCTCGTTCTTCTTCATGGACGAGTACCCGACGGCCGAGGGAATCGACGGCTATCGCACGGGAGACTATCGCATGGGTGAATTCGCGAGCCATCTCTTCGGGACGACACTCGACTGGAGTCTCGGCAACGCGCTCTTCCAATGGGGAAGCGTGCGCCGGCCGAAGCTCGTTTTCAAATACGAACGATATTTCAACAGCAATAACTTCTCGGCCAACATCTTCGAATCGGGTGTGGCGGTGAACTTCTAACGGGAAGGGATGGGGACGTGATGAGAAAAGCAATCCAAATGGGAATGGTGATTCCGCTGCTGGCGGCGGTCGCCGCGGCCGACACGTTCGTGCCGTCGCCGCTGCTCGAAGAGCACGGGATCGACGTCATCAACGAAACGGTCTCGCGCGACATGCTCGACCGCGAGCTGTTCGGGAATCCATACGCGACGGTCGTGCTCGGGCAGACCGACATCTACGAGCGGTTTCCGTACGTCGAATCGCGCTACTTCGTGGTCGTGTCGGATCCGGAATGGAACCGGCTGCTCTACGGGGAACTCGGAAAGAGCTTCGCGGCGTGGGACGGCAAGGCCTCGGGAATCGGCGCGATGAGCGAACCGCACGGCCTCGCGGTCGACGCGGACGGCCGCCTTTACGTTGCCGACACCGGCAACCGGCGCGTCGTCGTCTTCGAAACGGCGAACGAGTTCGACAAGCTCGCGCTGAAACCGGCCTACGTAATCGAAGATCTCGCCAGGCCGTACGACGTGGCATGGTCCGACGCCGGCACGCCTGACGTCGCGAGCGACGACGTGCTCTATGTAGTCGACAGCGGCCGCAACGAAGTCGCCCGTTACGCGCTCGGCGCTTCGGGCGCGACGCGCACGGCGTCGATCGGAGGCCTCGGGAACGGCGTCGGCCGCTTCGCGGGTCCGATGGCGGTCACGGTGGGCCGTTCGGACGGCGCGAACACGCAGGACGTGTACGTGGCCGACGCGCACAACCGCCGCATCGTCGAACTCTTCGACAACGGGAGTGACTTCAGCTGGGTCTCTTCGACCGAAAGCGAATCGGGCATCATCACGTCGCTCGACGCGGATCAGCACGGCAACATCTACGCCGCCGACCCGCAGGCGGGCAGCGTCAAGAAGTACGGCCCCGGCATGAACAAGGTAGCGACCTGGAGCGAAGGAATCGCCGGGCCGCGCGACTTCCACGTGCCGTTCATCAACGTGATCGATCATCGAAGTGGGGCGAAAGTCCGTTCCGGGCAGGGAAGCGGTGTGGTGGTGGAAGACTGGACGTCTGAGAGCGGACTTCGTCTCGCCCACTTCGGTGTCGATATCGAAAACCTCGACGTCTCCGGCGACGACGACCTTGCGTTCCGCTACACGCTGACGGACCGCGCGGACGTCACGGCCGAGCTCGTCGACGGGCGCGGCGCGACGATCGCGTCGGAAACGTGGGAAGGCGTGGACGCGGGCGACCGTTCCGGCGCTTTCGCGCGGGAAGCGATCGCACAGAAGTCGGACGGCGAACTGACGCTGCGTCTTACGGCGCGTTCGACGTACGACGGCGGCAGCGACGCGTATGCGGAAATGAAAGTGTCGACCGGCGACGAGCCGGACATCGTGCCACGGTACGGGCTGCTCGGGAACGAACCGAACCCGTTCAATCCCGTAACCACGATCCGTTTCCGGATTCCCGAAGGGCGCAACACGGGATCGCTCGGCGTCTACGATGCCGGCGGCCGTCTCGTGCGCACGCTGCACGAGGGCGACTTCGAACCGGGCTATCACAGCGTGACCTGGGACGGCACGAATCGCACCGGCCACGCCGTGGCGTCCGGCATCTATCTCAGCGAGCTCGACGTGAACGGCGTCAAGCAGACATCGAAAATGGTGCTGGTGAAATGAGAACCTCTCGAGACCGGGCGGCCGGGGGCATCGTG
>JABDJQ010000040.1 GCA_013002425.1 Gemmatimonadota bacterium | reverse complement strand
GACCAAAGCCCGCCTCACGTTCGATCTGGGCGGCGCGACCTCTGGGAGAGGATCATGAATTACGAAGTGATCGAGGCCCTCGGGCAGATCGCCCGGGAAAAGAATGTGGACAAGAGCCACGTCATCGGAACGCTGCAGGCCGGCCTGATCGCGGCGGTTCGCAAGAAGCACGGTGCGCTGGCGGAAGTGGACGTAGTCGTCGACGAGGCGAATCATCATCTCGGCATCTACCTGCTGAAAAACGTCGTCGACGATGTCGAAGACCCGGTGCTCGAAGCGAGCGTCGAGGAAGCGCGCGAATACGACCCCGAACTCGACGTCGGGCATGTGCTCCGCATCGAACTTCCTATCGCCGAGTTCGGGCGAAACGCGATTCAGGCGGTCAAGCAGGTCGTGGTGCAGCGCGTGCGCGAAGCCGAGCGGGAAAACGTTTACGACGACTATCACAACCGTGTTTCCGAAGTCGTGACAGGCACCGTGCAGCAGGTCGACCGCGGCAATCTCGTCGTGAACCTCGGCCGCACGGAGGCGCTGCTTCCTTATCGGGAACAGATCCCGCGCGAAATGTACCGGCAGGGCGACACGATCCGCGCCGTCATCATCGACGTGCAGAAGAACACGAAAGGCCCGCAGATCATTCTGTCGCGTACGCACCCGTCCTTCCTCGAGCAGCTTTTCCGTATGGAAGTGCCGGAAGTGTACGAGGGCGTCGTAGAGATCAAGGCGACGGCGCGCGAAGCGGGCATCCGCTCGAAGATCGCCGTTTATTCGACGGACGACAGGATCGACCCCGTCGGCGCCTGCGTCGGCATGAAGGGCTCGCGCGTCCAGGCAGTCGTTCGCGAGCTGTCCGGCGAGCGCATCGACATCGTGCCCTGGTCGGCCGACGATCAGGTGTTCGTCACGCGCGCTCTCGCGCCGGCGAAAGTCGTCGATATCGAAGTGGTCGCCGCGGAAAACACCATGCTCGTAACGGTCGGCGAAGGGCAGCTTTCGCTCGCCATCGGCAAGAAGGGTCAGAACGCGCGCCTGGCCGCGAAACTCACGGGATGGAAGATCGATCTCGTGAAGGAAGAAGTGGAAGAAGGCGCGTTCGAAGGGGGAGGTTCGTCCGTTCCGATGATCGGAATCGAGAACCTTCCGGGCGTCGGTCCGAAACTGGCGCAGAAGCTGATGCAGGAGGGGCTTGTCTACGTGCAGGACCTCCGCACGATGGACCTCGAGCAGCTCTGTGCGATCGAGGGAGTCGGCGAAAAGACCGGCGAACAGCTTCTCGCTTCCGCCGAAATCATGCTCGAAGAAGCCGAGAAAGCCGTAAAGGGCATCTCGGACGAAGAGGAGATTTTCGGTCCGCTCGATCCTCCGGAAGAGAAGGACGAAAGCGCGGAGGCTGCCGAAGACGACACGTCCGAGTCTGACGAAGACGAGGCAATCGATGCCGAACCGGCTGCCGATGAGGAAGCATCGTCGGATGACGAGTCCGGCGAGTCTGACGACTCCGGACTGGAAGAAGCGCCGGCCGCAGAGGAGCCGGCGGCAACCGACGGCGGGAACGATGACGCGGACGCGGAAGAAGAGACGGCGGAGTCGGTAACCGCCGAGAAATCTCCGGACGCGTAACCCCCGTGCCGCCGGTAAGAACGTGCCTCGGATGCCGGTCGAAGCGTCCGCAGTCCGAACTCATACGGTTCGTGCTGCGGGGGAACACGGTCAGCGTCGGCCGGACCGAGCCCGGTCGCGGGTACTATGTCTGTCCTGATTCGAGTTGCGCGGAGCGCCTCGAAAGGAAATATAACAAACGGTGGAGCGGAGGAACGGCAGGCAGAGTAAGAGCGGCGATCGACGCGGGGATTCTCGAGTCGCGCCGCTGAGTACACTGCTCCGGTTCGCCGTCCGCACCGGACGATACGTGGTCGGGGCGACCGGCATGAAAGTGCGCGGAGCCGACAAGAACGCCGCATTTCTGGCCCTCGCGAGCGATCTGGACGCGCGGAAGGCCGACCGGATTCTCGCATGGGCCGGGGAGCGCTCCTTTCGCGTTTCCCGCGAGCTCACCAGCGAGGAGCTCGGAGAGATCGTGAACCGCGCATCTTGCGACGTAATCCTGGTATACGACCCGGGGCTCGTCCGGTCTCTCGGCAAGACACTTGGCCGGGAACGATGATTCTGCTAGATTAACGGGTTGGATCCCGACATGAGGAGAAGCCGCTTTGGCGAAGAAGCGAATCTACGAGATCGCAAAAGAATTCGACGTTTCGAGCGAGGCGTTGCTCAAGATCCTGCGCGAGATGGATGTGGAAGTGAAAAGCCACATGAGCTCGGTGGACGAGAAGCACATCAAAGAAGTTCGCAAGCGTTTCGACAGCGAGAAAGAGGCGGTCAAGGAAGCGTACCAGCGCAAGCGCGAACTGCAGCGCTCGGCCAGAAAGACGGCAGCCGCAGCGAAGAAAGCCGCCGCCGCGCCTCCGGAGAAGCAGCCCGAAAAGAGCGTTCCGAAAAAGGCGGCGCCGGAATCGACGCCGAAGAAAGCCGCTCCCGCGCCGGCAGCGCCGAAACCCGCTCCGAAGGCTCCCGCGAAGAAGCCGGCCCCGCCGAAGAAAGAAGTGAAAGCGCCGGCCGCCGCGTCCCCGCCGAAAAAGGAGCCGGCCCCGCCGAAGCCTGTCGCACCCAGGTCTGCTCCGCCGAAGCGCGAAGCGCCGAAAGCGCCGCCTTCCCGCGCGAAGGGGCCGGGACGCAAAGCGGAAGTGCCGCCGCCGCCGAAGCGCGGCAAGCGCGTCAAGAAACGCTCGCGCGTAGTCGACGAAAAGACCGTGCGGGAGAGCATCAAGAAGACCCT
>JABDJQ010000826.1 GCA_013002425.1 Gemmatimonadota bacterium | reverse complement strand
AGCGAGTGTGTTCCGCGACATGGAGCCACGGTACAGCCGTTTCGAGCCGAGAGCAACGAGGAGATCCGATCATGGCAGGGATAGCGACCGAGCGATACGAATTCACGAACCGGAGCGGCGTGAGCCTGGCGGGCCGGCTGGAGATGCCCGAGACGCCGCCGCGTTTCTTCGCCCTTTTCGCGCATTGTTTCACGTGTTCGAAGGACATTGCCGCCGCCTCCCGCGTGAGCCGGGCGCTCGCGGCCCGCGGCATCGCCGTCCTCCGCTTCGATTTCACGGGAATCGGGAACAGCGACGGCGACTTCGAGAACACGAGCTTTCAGTCGAATGTGGAAGATCTCGTCGACGCGGCCGGAGCCCTCGAGAAGACGCACGAGGCCCCGCGTCTTCTGATCGGGCACAGCCTCGGCGGGGCGGCCGTGATCGTCGCGGCGCGCGGGATCGAACAGGCGCGGGCCGTGGTCACGATCGGCGCGCCGAGCGACACGGAACATCTGAAAGAGCTGTTCGGCGACTCCCTCGATTCGATCGAGAGCGAAGGGTGTGCGTATGTCGATCTTGCCGGACGTTCGTTTCCGATCAGCAAGTCGTTCGTGGACGATCTCGCGAATCACACGGTCACCGACGAAGCGAAGCGCCTCAAGAAGGCGCTTCTCGTGCTGCATTCGCCGATCGATCAGATCGTGGGGATCGAGCACGCGCGCCGAATCTTCGAGGCGACGCGCCACCCGAAAAGCTTTCTGTCGCTCGACGGAGCGGACCATCTGTTGAACGATCGCGCGGACTCGCGTTTCGTCGCGGACGTCGTCGCGTCGTGGGCCGACCGCTACGCCGCGGATCCCGCCGGGGAATCGCAGGACGATCAACCCGCGCCCGCGCTCGCGCAGGGCGAGGTGCGCGTTGACGAACTCGGCCCGCATTACACGCAGGCGATCACGGCCGGCCGCCATCGCATTCTCGCGGACGAGCCGCTGCATGTCGGCGGCGGCGACCAGGGGATGACGCCGTACGATCTGCTGCTCGCGGCTCTCGGCACGTGCACGTCGATGACGCTTCGTCTCTACGCCGACCGCAAGCAGTGGCCCCTGACCGGCGTTTCCGTTTCGCTTCAGCACGGTCATGTCTACGCGAACGATTGCGCCGAGTGCGAGTCGTCCGAGGGGAAGGTGGACCGGATCGAGCGCGTACTTGCCGTGGAGGGCGACCTCACGGAAGAGCAGCGCGCGCGTCTGCTCGAGATCGCCAACAAGTGCCCCGTGCATCGGACGCTGCTCTCGGAAACGGTGATTCCGACGCGAATGAGTGAATAGTGTTAGAATGATGGTTGCCCCCGCTGCATGGAGAACCCGTTGAACCGAACGAACCAGATTCTGCGCGTCGCGATCACCGCTTCTATGACGCTTGCGTTTCTCGCCGCACTCCTCCCGGCCGCTCCCGCGCACGCCGCGAACTGGCAGACGCACGCGCCGCTCCCCGAGCCGCTCGGTAACAACGCGGTCACGGGGCACACGTTCGGCGACACGTGCTACATCTATTCATTCATGGGAATCGACACGACGAAGATCTGGTCCGGGGTTTCGCAGTCCGCCTATCGCTTGAACACAGTGACGAACCAGTGGCAGACGTTGCCCGACGTACCAGGCCCGCTCGGCAGAATCGCCGCGCTTGCGGTCGGGTGCGGAGACAAAGTCTATCTGTTCGGCGGCTACACGGTGGCGATGTCGGGTACGGAAGTCTCGCTCGACGCGGTCGACATCTTCGACCCGGCCACCATGACATGGAGCGCGGGAGCTCCGATCCCGGTGCCGGTCGACGACATGGTCGGCGGCGCATGGCGCGACACGCTCGTCTATCTCGTTTCGGGGTGGTCGCAGACGGGTAACATCACGAACACGCAGGTGTACTCGCCTTCGAACGACTCGTGGGATCAGGCGACGCCGTTCCCGACCGAGGGGACGTTCGGCGGCGCGGGCGGCGTGGCCGGTGATTTTCTCGTGTACGCGGACGGCGTGAAGGGGAACTTCCTGATGCGGAACCGCGTGCATCGCGGCGCGATCGATCCGGGGAATCCGCTCGTGATTACCTGGGACGGTTCGGGCAAACACCCGGGCCCCGCCCTCTATCGCATGGCGTCGGGAACGACCGACAGCGTGCGCATGATCTTCTCCGGCGGTACCGACAATCCGTACAACTTCGACGGCATCGGCTACAACAGCGTGCCCTCCGAGCCCGTGGCCACCACGTGGTCGTACTTCCCTTCGACCGAGGTCGAGATCTTCCACGCGGACAAACCGACGCCCACGATGGATCATCGCGGTTTCGCGCGGTGCGGCGACAGGCT
>JABDJQ010000512.1 GCA_013002425.1 Gemmatimonadota bacterium | reverse complement strand
ACCGAATACGGGTTCGACGGATTCGCCGACGAAAGGGGGAACGTCGCCGGTCACGCGCCCCGCATTCCGTTCTTCCTCTTCGAGGAAGATACTGTTCTCGCGGAGTGACGAAACTCCCGGTTGTTCGCGACGGGCTTCCGGCCCGGCAGCCGATTGCGATTCGGCCAGGTTCTTCAAATCACCGTGGAGCGGGATGGCACTGGAATAGCGGAGCCGCGCGTCCTTCAGCAGGCATCTGGCTACGATACTCGAGAGTGCGGGCGGCAGGTCGGGCCGCACCTCCAGGAGAGGCGGAGGATCTTCGGTCAGAACCGACTCGATCGTCGCGGCGGCGTTGTCTCCCCGGAACGGGGCTTCGCCGGTCAAAATCTCGTACATGATGACGCCGAGCGAGAAGACGTCGGAAGTCGGACCGGACGGTTTCCCCTGCGCCTGCTCCGGCGACATGTACGCCACCGTGCCGAATACGCGGCCCGCCGGACTCGGACTGCCGCCGCGGGGCCCGTCCACGCCTGCGGGAGACTGATGCGGAAGCCGGGCCAGTCCGAAATCCACGATCTTCAGACGGGCTTCCCCCTCTATGCGGTTCACCAGGATGTTGTTCGGTTTGAGATCGTGGTGTGTGACACCGTGCGAGTGGGCGCAACTGATCCCGCTCGCGAGTGGAAGCGCGATGTCGAGGAATCGGCTCAGGCTGAAGCCGTCCTGCAGATAGAGATCGGAAAGCGTACTACCGCACACGAGCTCCATCGTGAAGAAATGAACGCCCTCGAACTCTTCAACCGAAAATACCTTGACGATGTTCGGATGATCGAGGGACGCGATGGCCCTTGCTTCGCGGTTGATCCGGCGCCGATACAGGGGATCGGTCCCGGGCTCGAACCGCAGAACCTTCAGGGCCAGCTGGCGATCCAGGATGGTATCGTGAACGCGATAGACTTCGCCCATTCCGCCCGCGCCCAGTTTGTCGATCACCTCGTAATGACCCAGCGACTTCTTCATGGGAGCCGTCTCTTGATCCGTGACAGGAACCTGTGGAGCGTGCTTTCGAGTCCGCACCTGCACTCAACATGGCACCACGGTTCGACACTGCCCATAAGGGAAAATCCTGATATTCGTTGCGCCGAGCCGGCCGCTCGGCTCAACGACTCCGCGCCAGTTCCCGTCGGAACCGTACCACGGGGCAACGGACATCGCGAGCGCAACACAGCGCTATTCATAGAAGGAGCTGCATTTGATGCTGGCGCGTCTCTGTTGGACTCCAGGGCGTCCGGTTCCCGTCAATCCCGGGCCTGTAGAAGGCCGGCTACCGCACCAGCGTGATCTTCTGCACCACGTTCTGCCGGGTGCCACGATCGTCCTGGATCCCGAGACTCAGCCAGTACACTCCGGGCGGCAGTCGGTCGCCACGCGGATCGAGCCCGTCCCAGCTCGCAAACAGAGCACCTGCGCCCTGGTAACCGAGTTCCTCCCGATACACTTCGCGCCCGGCAAGGTTGACGACCCGGAGAGACACGCGCGAAGCGCGCTCGAGATTCGTTTCGACCGTAATGGCGTGACGAAGCGGGTTGGGATACGCGAAGAGTTGCATCACCGTTCCCGGCCCTCCCGCAGGCGGGCGCACTGTCGTTGCGGTCGCCCCTTCGACAACGGTGAGCGACTGGTCCGCGGCGACGTTCGTCATGACGTCGACGATTCCCGACGGCCATCGAACCTCGACACGATCGACGAGGGTCGCCCCACCGAGGCCGAAGTGAGCACGGTGATCGTTCTGCGAGAGATAGCTGGTTCCCGCCTGGATCTCGCGAAACTGAGTCTGTCCGGCGATTTCGATTTCGACCCGGGCCCCGATCCCGTCCCGGTTCGAAACCGTGCCTTCGGTATCGACGCGGAGCCAGTGTGACCCGGCCGGCGTTTCGTTTCGATACACTTCGCACACATTGAGTACGTTCGAAACGTAGAGATCCAGATCGCCGTCTCCGTCGAGGTCTCCGGTCGCGCAACCCATGCTGATCGCACCCCCGCCGACGCCCGCAGTCGGTGTGATGTCGGCCCAGGGGGAAACGCCGTCGTTGCGGAACAGCCGGTTCGGCACTTCGTTCACCTGGAACAGATCTTCGTCGCCGTCCAGATCACAGTCGAAGAAAACCGCGCCCCAACCGATCTCGCCGACCGTGATGCCCAGCGTGTCGGCCATCTCGAGAAACGTCGCGTCCGGCTGTGAAACGAGGCACCGGTGTCCCGCCGGCGTATTCGTCACAAAGATGTCGGAGCGCCCGTCGGCGTTCACGTCACCCGACGCAACGCCCATGCCGTCCATCGCGAGATCGCTCCCGGTCGCGACGGAGACGTCGACGAAGTCGCCCGCGCCATCATTCCGGAACAGCTGGTTCCCGAGGAACTTGTCGCTCGAAATGTAAAGGTCGGAGTCACCGTCCAGATCATAGTCCGTGAAGAGAGGCTGAAACGTCATCGAATGACCTTCGACACCGGAGGCGGCGGCGACTTCCGCAAACGTATCGTTCCCGTCATTGCGATAAAGGAGATTCGGTTCGCCGGCAAGGGTGATGCCGCGGTTCGTCACGTAAAGGTCGAGCCTTCCGTCGGCGTTCACGTCGCCCCAGGCGGCGCCCGTGGAGTAAAGGTTACCGCCGCCGACGTTCGCGACCGACGCGATATCGACGAACGTACCCGCATCGTTTCGATACAGGCGGTTCGGTTCGCCGTAATGCGTTACATAGAGATCGGGGTCGCCGTCGTTGTCGTAGTCCGCGGCAATGCACGCCTTCGCGTGTCCCGAATCCGCGGCTCCGTTTGCGTTCACGGCTTCCGTGAACGTGAAGCCCCCGTCGTTCAGGAAGAGCTGGTTGGGCGATCCGACTCCGTTCGTTACGTAGACGTCGAGATCGCCGTCGCCCTCGAAGTCGAAGATGCACACTCCGTGCCCGAATTCGGAAAGCTCGCCGGTGACCTCGAGACCGGCCTGTGTTCCGATCGACTCGAACTGTGTGGCCAGGGCCGGAGGCGAGTGAGCAAGCAAGACGAAAAGAGTGATCGAAGCAAAGGAGAAAAAGCGAAAAGAGACAAAGGTCCGTGTCATGATTCACCTGCTGGAATGGGGGTCTCAACAACAGTAGAACATTGGCATCATAGCATAACCGGACGTGCCGGCCCGGACCGTTCGTATCTAAGCTTGTGCTACGCCTTCTTTCCACCCCGCACTTCCGGTCTGCCTGTCATGCGCAGCATCATGTCCATCGGGCAGAAGTGCGTGAACGCCGACTGCAGCATGTTCGCGCCGATGAACGTCGTAAACAGAAGCCACCACGGGCTCACGAAGTAGGTCAGTGCGACACTCGCGAGAATCATCGTTCCCACGATCGCGCGGAACATATCCTGTTGTGACATGTCGTTTCTTCCTTTCCGGTTCAGGGGCGCTCAGAAGCTGTAGCGCACCCGCGTGAAAACATTGTCGTCGTCGTCGAGCATCCCGAACGTCGTCGCGCGCGAGTCGCCCGTAAACACGTTGGCGCCGACCGAGATCTTCACTTCGTCGCTCACGTCGTAGCTCACGAGCGCACGGCCGTGGCCGTCTTCGTCTGTCGGCGACCAGAATCCGAACAGCGAGAGCCGCACGGTTTGATAGTGAACCAGTTTCTCGAGCCGAAGCGTGACCAGTTGCCGGTATTCGTCGGCGGCCGCCGCGCCTTCGGGGAGCGCGTCTTCGTATGCGCCGAAGTCCTGCATCCACTCGCCGTAATGCTGCACGCTCGCGGTCAGATCTTCGGCGACCTGTCGTTCGAAGCCGGCAATGTGACGAAGCGACGAATTCGGCACCTGCGGATCGTCGCCGGCGCGATCTTCGCGCGAGTCGTAGTAGCCGGCCTCCAGCGAGTATACACCCGACAGCGCCGCGCCCCTCGCGCTCGCGCCGTAGACGGAAAGCTCGGGATGATAGAGACCGAGGGCGGTTGTCTTCGCGGCAGCGTCCCGCACCCCCTGCGGCGTCGGGAAGTAACCGTAGTAGCCGTAGAGCGCGACTGATGCCCCGCCGACGTAACGGCTGAGACGAAGCGCGACCTCCCCGTCTTCGATCGTGCCGGACGGGGTTTCCACGCCGGCCGTGATTCCTTCGGGAACCGCCAGTGTAAGACGCTCGCCCGTCGGCGTGCGGTCGGGCGTGAACTCGGGCATCAGCACGAGGTCGACCGTGAAGGGCAGATTGAACAGGCCGAGGCGAAGCGCGTCGACCGGAGCCTTGAGATACTGATCGTCGCGTCCCGCGAAGAACGACACCCAGTCTTTCGGAAAGAGGTCGTTCACGAAAAGAAGGTCGCCGGTCCCCCACGTGAGAGGCTGGCGCCCGACTTTCGCTTCGAGATTGTCGTCGAACAGCGTAAAGCGCAGATACCCTTCGCGAAGTTCGATTTCGGTTTCGTCGTTCGCCACGCGATCGTGCAGCACGTCGAGGCGCAGGAACGCGTCCCCCCTCTCGCCGTAGGAACTGAGGCGCACCTGGCCGCGCGTTTCGCTGAGCATGATGTCGCCCTGCGGCCGTTCCTCGACCGTCGCCACGCCGTAGTCGGCTTCCACGAAGCCGTCGATCTCGACATCCGCGAACGCGGGCCGCGAAAGCACGAGTCCCAGCGCGAGCAGTCCGGCGACTGCGCCGGCAGCGAACAGGGCGCTGCGCTCCTCGCCACGCCTCCCGACCGCCGCATTTGTTTGCTGAGTCCGCATCACGAACCTTCACCCTCGAGCAGCGCTTTCGGCGGCGCCTTCAGATATCGCTCGGTAAAGATGTCGTCCTCGATGCCGACGTCGTAGCTGATCTCGCTGAACTCGACCACGGTCTTGTGGTTCTTCTTCTCGTTCGTCATCGTGCGCTTCGTGACGGAGATAATACCGTCCACGTCGACGAATCCTTCCGCCGTGAACACACGCTCGAGCTCTCCTTTGTCATTGAAATACTCTTCGCGCAGCGGGAGCATCTTCTCCTTGCTCACCCACGTGATCTTCTTCGCGAACGAGTCCTTCTCCTTCGGCGTGCTTTCGACGACCCAGGCCATGTCGCCCGCCTGCTCCTCTTCGCGCACGAGCGTATGCACGTCGTCGCTCCAGTGGCGGCCCGAAACGTCTTCGTACGAAAAGTCGCTGCCGACAAACGAAGACGCCTTGTCGTTCGCGGAGATCCTCTTCACGAGATCGAGCGCGGGGATGTAAATCCAGCGAGAATCGTCCTTCACCGGGTCCTTCCAGACCATGAAGCTCGTTCGTTTGACATCGCTCGGCCCCGTGAACCAGGTGTAGTACTTCTGCTCGCCGCCGTCCTCGACGTCGAGGCGCAGCATGATGAAGTCACGCGAGCGCGACTTGCCGCGCTTGTCGGTCAGTTCCATGTGCACGACGGCGCGTCCGTCATCGGCCGGATAGAACAGGTTCATGTGCGCCTGTTTCATGACGCTCTCGGCCGTCGGAGCGGTCGTCGTCGGCGCGGCCGTCGCGGCGCCTTCCGTCGTCTGCGCGTTCACCGACTGCACGCCGAGCGCGCCCGCAAGCAGCGCCGCCCCGAGTGCGACGCGTATCGTGTTCATCGTATTCATGGCGTATACCTCCATTATGCGCGACCCGGATGGGACGCTGTCTGTCCGTCGTTCTCGATCGCCGCGCCCGCACTGCCGCCGGCGCCCAGGAACGCCGGGTTCATCAGCGACAGGATCGCGGGAAAGACGAGAAGCGTTGTAAATCCACTGATCAGCATGATCGCGAAGAAGAACGCGCCGACCGTGATGTACGGCACGAGACTCGCGAAAAACATCGGCACGAAGCCGAGCGAAACGACCATGATGTTGCGGACGATGGCCTGCGCGGGCGCGTGAAACATGACTTCCATCGCGTTCTCGAAACTGCCGGTCTCCCGATAGAGTTCACGCGTGCGCTGCAGGAAATGAATCGCGAAGTCGACCGAAAGGCCGAGCGCGAGAGCCGAGAGAACCGCGACGGGCATGTCGTACGCCTTGCCGGAGAATCCGATCATGGCGTAAACGAGCGTGATCGTAGCCGTGAGCGGCACCATCGAAAGCAGCCCGAGTTTGAAGGACCGGAAGAGCGAAATCATCATGACGAGCACCACGACGAAGCTGCCGGCCAGCGCCTTGCCCATGCCCGATACCATGCGTTGCTGCCAGACCACGTTGATATACGGAAGACCGGCCCATTCGATGTCGAGACCCGGCGGCGGATTGGCCTGCATATAGTCTTCCGCCAGCGCGACGACGCTGCTGACTTCCCTGTTCTCACCCTGAAGCATCTGCACCCAGATCACGGCGCGGTCCGCTTCGGGCGTGATGAGTTTGAAGAGATCGTCGGGATCGCCGCCGGACATTTCATAGAGGAACAGATTCTGCCCGATTTCGTTCAGGCTCTCGGGGAGTACCGCTTCGCCCGGGTCGCCGAGCAGTTCGCCGCGCACTTTCTTCACGACGTCGGCGATCGAAGTGGCGGCGCCGACGTTCGGGTGCTCCACCAGGGCGTCCGCGAGTCCTTCGACGTACTTCATCGCAGCGGGATCTTTCATCCCGTCGGAGGCGCCCGCGTCGATCGCGAGAAACGCGACATACGTTCCCGCCAGATGCTCGTTCATGACTTCGTCGGCCACGCGGATGGGATGGCTCTTCTTGAACCAGCGCACCGGGTTGTCGTTCACGACGATCTTCGTAAGGCCGTAGATCGACACGGCGAAGATCAGCGCGCCGACGATCACGATCGGCTTCGCGCGCCCGAGCGCGAACCGGCGCATGTTCTGGAGCGCCCGCGGCATGAATCCCTGGGAGTGGTCGCCCTCGTAGTTGACCGCGCCGAACTTCGCCATCGCCTTTTCGGGAACGAGCATCGCGTAGGCCGGAATTACGGTGATGGACAGCAGCCACGCCGTGCCGACTCCGAACGCGACGAAAAGTCCGAACACCTGCACGGGGGGGATCGGGGTCAGATAGAGCGAAGAGAAACCGATCGCTGTCGTCACGGACGTGAACAGCATGGGCTTGAAGAGTTCGTCCATCGTCGCGCGGATCGTTTCGCGCATGGTGCCCGGCCCACGGTAGTAATGATGGAACTCGCTCAGAATATGAATGGAGTCGAGCACCGCAATCGGAATCAGAAAGATCGGAATCATCGAACTCATGATGTGCACGGTGTGTCCCGTACCGATCAGGAGCCCCATCGCCCAGGTCACGCTCATCATCGCGACCATCATCGGCGCGGCTACCATGACTCCGCTCCGGAAGAAGTAGAGCATGAGCAGGAAGATCAGCAGGAACGCGATCGGGGCGTAGACCGCCATCTGCACGAACATCTGGGCGCCGAAGCGCGACTCCGCGATCGGAATGCCGGCGATGTGATACTCCTCGTCGCCGCCCTCTTCCTCGACGATGCGTTCCATCTCGAGCGCGACGGCGTGCGCGAGATGCTTGTCTTCGAGGGGAACGAAGATCGCGAGCGCCTGTCCGTCCTCGGACGCGAGCTTGCCGCGCAATATCGGGTTCTTCCTGATCTGCGTGAGAACGCGCTCCGCCGCGGCCCGGTCTTCGGGTATGTCGCCCATGAGGGTCTCGACGCGAAGCGTGCCGTCGCCTGTCGTGAAGATGTCGTCGACTTCGGTCGGCGCGTAAATGTCGTAGTCGATCACGCCGTCGATCGCCGCGATCTTCTCCGTGATGCGCGCGACCCGGCCGAGCGTTTCGGGCGTGAACACCCCGCTCTCGGCCACGACGCCGAGCACGACC
>JABDJQ010000769.1 GCA_013002425.1 Gemmatimonadota bacterium | reverse complement strand
GTTCTACACGATGAAGCTGGGCCGCTTCTCGAGTGACCGCCTCGATCGCGTCGGCAACAAACAGCCGCACGAATACGATCCGTTCCGCGGCGCCGAGAATCAGGTCGATCCGCTGAACCGCTTCTTTGCGGTCGAAGGCGATTACCCGCTCTACCGCGAGTACCGCTCCCAGACGTACACGTTCAAGGGCGATCTGACGAGCGAGAAGCGCTCCGCGACATCGGAGACGGGACACCGTTTCAAAATCGGTACACAGCTCGACTACCACGACCTCGAAAACTTCGAGGCCGAGTTCCCCGATTCGAATAATCCGATCGGCGTCCGTCCCGACCTTTATCATGTATACGCATGGGGCGGGGCCGCCTACATTCAGGACCGCTTCACGTATGAGGGAATGGTACTGAATGCCGGGTTGCGCTGGGACTTCTACGATCCGGGCCTCAAGGCGGTTCGTCTGGACAACGCGTCACGCTCGGCGCGCTTCCTGCCGCCGAACGACATCTCTCTCGGTGCTCGTATGAAGTCGCAGGTCTCTCCGCGACTCGGTATGGCATACCCGATCACCGATCGCGACGTGCTTCACTTCCATTACGGTCGGTTCTATCAGCTGCCCAGTCTTTCGAATCTGTATGAGTCGATCGGCGCCTCCAACGTGCAGCCCGGGCAGGCTTTCGGAAACGTGCAGCTCGAGCCGACGAAGCAGATCAGTTACGAGCTCGGCGTGGATCATCAGCTTACGCGGACGCTGAGCCTCGACATGACGATCTTCTTCAAGGACATCTTCGGCTGGATCGATACGGAAGAGGATCTGAACGGCACGCTTGCGGGCGTCGGACAGGACGCGTCAATCACGTATGTGAATGCGGCCTACGGCACCGTGAAGGGCCTCGAGTTCAAGCTGCGCCACAAGTTCAAGAACAAGTTCGGCGGCAGCGTCGTATACACGCTGAGCCGCGCTACGGGTACTCATTCCGACGGCAACACGTCGCAGCTCGTCGGAACGGGCCAGCTGAATCGCGCGCCGCTTACCGAGAACCCGCTCGACTGGGACCGCACTCATGCTGTCGTCGCGAACCTGATCCTGTCCGATCCGGGCGTCTGGGAAGTTTCTGCCGATTACACGTACCAGAGCGCCGGACCGTTCACGCCGCAGTTCTTCAACCAGCGGGAAACGCTCGCGGAACAGATCAACACGGGACGGCTCACGGACGAGGCGTGGCTCGATCTTCGCGCGAACAAGCTCTACTCGATGTACGGTCAGGAATTCAGGATGTTCGTCGAAGGACGAAACCTGCTGGCCCGCGACAACATCAACGATTTCAGTCCCGGTGTCTGGCCGACGAACCCGGGTCTCTACGCCGAATACTTCACCGAAGAAGGAGAGCTCGGCGGCGCTTACAATTTGAACGAAATCAATTCCTCCAGTGAGAGTCAGTACATTCCCCTTAATGACCCTCGCGTGTTCGACCCGGGCCGTCAGATCAAGCTCGGCGTCATGTTTGACTGGTAGAAACGAGGTTGGACTTGAATCAGCGATTGACACAGGGGATGAATGCGGTGTCGCTGCTCCTGATCGTTCTCGCCGGCGTGCTGACTTTCGGCGGCCCGGCAGAGGCGCGCATTACCGAAGAACAGCTGCAGACGCAGAACACGCCCGAGATGGCGAACGGCATTGTCGATTTCCTGAATACGTATCACAACGTCGGGAAGCTGATCCTGCACGTCTCGAATCGCGGGATCTTCGGCACCTCGGGTAACGGTCAGCTTGCGAACAGCCCTTCGGCGCAATGGCCCCCCGGCGCGACGCAGGATTATCTGTTTGCGGCAGGCCTCTGGGTCGGGGGCGTTACGGACGACAACGACACACTCGTATCGGCCGCGGTCTACCAGAGCGAGATGTGGCCCGACTTCTTCAATCCTCTCGAAACCATGTACAACACTTGGGAGGGGCGTCCCGGCGGCCTTCGGAATACCGATGACGACGGCGACGGTCAGATCGACGAAGACGAAATCGACGGCGTGAACAACGACCCGTGGAACGATACGCGCATCGACGAAGACCACGGGGCGATTTCACAGCAGATGTTCCGCTGCACGTACTACGACACGACGAACTTCTT
>JABDJQ010000762.1 GCA_013002425.1 Gemmatimonadota bacterium | reverse complement strand
GGCAAGGCCATCGGCCGCCCGAAGAGCGCGACGTTCCGCACCGCCGACGTCGTCGGACTCGACACGCTCGCCCACGTCTCGAAGAGCCTGTACGACCGTCTGCAGGACGACCCGCACCGCGAGCTGTTCGACCCGCCGGCGTTCATGAAGGCGCTGATCGAGCAGGGCGCGCTCGGCGCGAAGACCCGCGCGGGCTTCTACAAGAAGACGCGCGGACCGGACGGCCAGAGCGTGATCCTCATGCTCGACCCGGCGACCGGCGAGTACGTCCCGCAGCCGAAGGTGAACATCCCGTCGCTCGGCCTCGCCCGCACCATGGACGACCTCCAAGAGCGCCTCCGCGCGCTCGTCTACGCGAAGGACCGCGGTGGCGAGTTCCTGTGGGAGTCGCTCTCCGCGACGATGCGCTACGCCGCGAGCTGCATCCCCGAGATCGCCGACAACGTCGTCGAGGTCGACCGCGCCATGCGCTGGGGCTTCGGCTGGGAGCTCGGCCCGTTCGAGACGTGGGACGCCCTCGGCTTCAGGAACGTGTGCGACCGCATGGTGGCCGACGGCCACGCGCTGCCCGAGGTCGCGCAGAAGCTCTACGACGCAGAGGCCGACGGCTGGTACGCGAGCGACGCCGGGAAGCACCACTACTTCGACGTCGCATCCGGCGACCGCGCGCCCGTGCCGACGCGACCCGAGTTCATCGTGCTGGCCGACAAGAAGGCCGCCGGCGCCGTCGTGCTCGAGAGCCCCGACGCCACACTGATCGACCTCGGCGACGACGTCGCGTGCCTCGAGTTCCACACGAAGATGAACACGATCGGCCCCGGCATCATTCAGATGATGCACAAGTCGATGGATATCGTCGAGAAGGACTGGCGCGGGCTCGTGATCGGGAACCAGGCCGATCACTTCAGCGTGGGAGCGAACCTGCTTCTGGTCTTGAACGAAATCGACGACGACAATTTCGAAGACGTCGACTGGATGTGCTCGCAGTTCCAGAACACGAACCAGCGCATGCGCTATTCGACCCGCCCCGTCGTGGCCGCGCCGCACGGCATGACGCTCGGCGGCGGGTGTGAAGTGGTGCTCGGCGCGAATCGTGTCGCGGCGGCAGCGGAGACGTATATCGGCCTCGTCGAGCTCGGCGCGGGCGTCATCCCGGCCGGCGGCGGCTGCAAGGAATTCGTGCGGCGCATTCACGAGGGCGTTCCCGACAACCCGCACGTCGACCTCTTTCCGCTCGTACGCCGGGTATTCGAAATGGTGGGCATGGCGAAAGTCGCGACGAGCGCGCGTGAAGCGATCGAACTCGGGTTCATGGATCACGAAGACGAAGTCGTCATGAACCGCGATCACGTGATTCACGAAGCGAAGCAGAAGGTGCTCGCGATGGACATCGACGGCTATCGCCCCGGGCGGCCGCTCGAAAACATGCGCGTGGTCGGCGAAGCGGGCTACGCGGCGATCCAGGCCGGGCTCCACAACATGGCGGCCGGCGGGTACATCACCGAATACGAGAAGTTTATCGGCGGCAAACTCGCGTACGTGCTCTGCGGCGGCGCGGTGTCGTCGTCGGCCCGCGTCAGCGAGCAGTACATTCTCGATCTCGAGCGCGAGGCGTTCATGTCGCTCGTTGCCGAGCCGAAGACGCAGGAGCGCATGGAACACATTCTGAAGACCGGGCGCCCGCTCCGGAACTGAGCCGGCGAAAACGCAAGAACAGGCTGAAAACCAGCGAGGAAGCGATGGAACGAGGAAACGAACCGGTAATCGTAAGCGCCGTCCGCACGGCGGTCGGGAAATCGCCGCGCGGCACGCTGCGCGAAACGCGTGCGGACGAGATGGCCGCCGCCGCGATGAAAGAGGCGCTGGCGCGCGTGCCCGACTTCGACCACGAGAAGATCGACGACGTGATCCTCGGCTGCGCGTTCCCCGAGGGTTCGCAGGGGATGAACGTCGCGCGGATCGCGGCGCTGCGCGCGGGCATTCCGTATCAGGTGCCGGCGATGACGCTGAATCGGTTCTGCGCGAGCGGGCTTCAGTCGATCGCGCAGGCGGCCGACCGCATCCGAGG
>JABDJQ010000699.1 GCA_013002425.1 Gemmatimonadota bacterium | reverse complement strand
ACCGGGACCTTGTAGACCTTGTCGATGCCGAGCGGCAGCCGGAAGTGAAGGCCGGGTTCCGTGGTGCGCGTATAGCGGCCGAGGGTCAGCACGACGCCGACCTCTTCGGGCTCCACCGTATAGACGCTGGAAATGACGGCGATGGCGATAATGGCGATGAGAGCGAAGCCGACGACTTTGCGGCCGTCGAACTTGATCGAGTTGACGTCGATGTTGATAGGACGTCCCTGTTGACGCATGGAATTCCTCCGTATTGAGCGGGATTGTTCGAACGGTAGGAGAGGGGCGGATCGGTGTCAACCCCCTTCCCCGCGGGGTACCCTACCGGGCGCGAATTTGCTATGGTTCCTCCAACCGGTAACGAGGGAGGGGACACCTGAAATGCAGAACTGGAGCCGCGAAGACCGAATCGCGTTTCTCGGCGAATTGCCGCTCGTGGATCTTCACAGGCACTTCGACGGATCCGTGCGACCGAATACACTCTGGAATCTCTCGCAGACGTACTACTCGGCCATTCCGGGGCTCGATTTCGACGGATTTCGCTCGAAGCTGACGTACGACCCCGAGAAGGACTCGACGCTGCTCGATTATCTCGACAAGTTCCACATCCCCCTTCAATACACGCAGTTCTTCGATAACATTCAAACGATTGCCGAAGAGATCGCGGACGACGCGTACGACGAGGGGATTCGACTGCTCGAACTGCGCATCAACCCCACGATCCATCGCCGCGCGGGCCTCACTTCGCGCCAGTGTCTGACGGCCGTCCGCAAAGGGCTGCGTGCGAGCATGAAGCGCCACCCGGACCTGCAGGTCGGCATCATCGTGATCGCGATGCGCAATCACGGCGGGAACATGGCAAAGATTCTGCTGCGGGAGGTCGTGGGAGAGAAAGCGGAGTGGCACAGCGACATCGGAGTCGTAGGCTACGACATTGCCGGCCCCGAGCGTCCGTTTCCGCCGCTTCTGTTCGAAGAGCCGTTCAAGCTCGCGAAGAAGATGGGCTTCAAGCGCACCGTGCATGCGGGCGAAGACGAAGGGCCGCACGCGGTGTGGCAGGCGATCGACCTGCTCGACGCCAATCGGATCGGGCACGGCACGAGCGCGGTTCTCGACCCGAAGCTCGTGAAGCGTCTCGCCGCGGATCAGATCGCGGTGGAAGTGTGCATGACATCGAACCTGCAGACCGGGGCCGTGAAGGACCTCAAAGAACACCCGCTCCCGGTGTTCCTGGAAGCGGGCATTCCCGTTTGTATTTCGACCGACAACCCGACGGTTTCCGGCGTCACGCTGCGCGATGAATTTCTGCTCGCGATCGAACTGTTCGGCCTCTCCGAAGCCGACGTCCGCAAGCTCGTGCGCTTTTCGCACGAGCACGCGTTCATCCCGAGTAAGGCGCCTCTCCCCGCTTAGCGGTTTCGGCGCCGACCTGATTCAGCAGTTCCTCGATCGCCCGTTCGAGCTGGTTGTCGCGCCCGCGCGAAAACTCCTCCGGGATCGAGGGTACGTAGATGTCGGGCACCACGCCGTTGTTCTCGAGATTCTCGCCGTTCATCCGATACCACCCCGTCCCCGGAATGCGGAACACGGTCCCGTCGATCAGCGGCACGTTGCTCGTTCCGATCACGGCGCCGTAGGTCGGCACGCCCATCAGAGTGCCGAGTTCGCGCGCCCGGAACGCGGCGGGGAAGATCTCGCCGTCCGAGTAACTCCGTTCGTTGATGAGGCACACGATCGGCTTTTCGTAGCGAACGTACGGGTTATAGT
>JABDJQ010000697.1 GCA_013002425.1 Gemmatimonadota bacterium | reverse complement strand
AGAAGCTGATCGAGGGCGAGCGGACCGCCGAATTCGAGTCGCTTCGCTTCTTCAACACGTCCATATCGTGGTCGCCCGACGAGCGCTTCATCGCTTTCCCCGCCAAGATCGGGGCGAACGACGCGATTTACATCGTCGACGTGCGCACGAAGAAGGTGCGCGAGAAGCTGAAGTTCGACTTCGACGGCGTGTTGTCGCCTTCGTGGTCGCCCGACGGCGAGCATCTCGTTTTCGTCGCGCTCGAAGGGGGCAAGTCGAACCTCTTCACGTGCCGCACCGACGGTTCCGAACTGACGCGGCTGACCGACGACCGTTTCACGTGCCGCGATCCCGCCTGGTCTCCCGACGGACGGACCATCGCGTTCACGACCGACCGCGGCGGCGAAACGGATTTCGAGATACTCCGCTTCGGCGATTTCAAGATCGCGACCTACGATCTCGAGTCCGGCGCGATCGAGATCCTTCCCGACATGAAGGGGAAGAACATCGCGCCGCAGTGGGGCCCGGACGGCGAGAACATCATCTTCATCTCGGATCGGTCGGGGGTTTCGAATCTCTACGACTACGAGATGGCGACGGGCAGAATCTTCAAGCTTACCAACATTCTGACGGGGATCACGGGGATCGTTCCGCAGTCGCCGCCTTTCAGCTGGTCGCGAAGCGGCGAGATGCTCGTCTTCTCGGCGTTTTCGAGAGGCGGCTGGGACCTTTACACGATTCGCGATCCTTTACGACTCAAAAACGTCCCGATCGAAGACGGGGAATCCGATCCCGCTCTCGCTACCGGGTCCGCTCCCGCCGGGTCCCGTTTCGCTGCCGCGCCCGCTCACGTTGCCGGGACCGCCCCCGTTGCCGGGCCGCTTCCTGCGGCCGCGGGGGAGCGCGCAAACGCAACCGAGGGCCCCGCGTCCGTGGCGCACGCTCTCCCTTCGAAGTTCGTCGACCTTCGTACGATCTTTCCGAAGAACGAGGCCCCCGACGTGGAAGTACTCACGGCGTCGGCTGACCCGAACGCGCAGTACGCGCTCCCCGACACGACGGAGTTCGAGCGCCGCGACTACAAGCTGAAGTTCAGCCAGGATTTCCTGTTCGGAGGCGCCGGCTTCGCTTCGAACGTCGGCTTCGCCGGACAGAGCACGCTCTCCTTCAGCGACATCATGGGCAATCACAACATCAGGCTGGCGGCCGGAATTTACGGTTCGCTTTCCGACGCGGATCTCTTTCTCTCTTACGCGAACCTGAAACAGCGCCTGAACTACGCGGTCAGCATCTTTCAGTTCCGCAACGACTTCTTCATTTTCTCCGCGACCGATGATGCCGAGTTCCAGTCGCAGATCTATCGGGGCGTGGAGTTTCAGACGGCGTATCCGCTCAGCAAGTTCCGGCGCTTCGAAGTGGGCGTGCGCGCGCTTTCGATTTCGAGCCGCGTGTTCCAGCAGTCGTTCGACGTGAACACGGGCGGGACGCGCACTTCGATCGAGAACGGCGACACGCGCTACTTCGGTCAGCCGTTTGTGGCGATGGTGTTCGACAACGTGCTCTACGGGCCGACGGGCCCGATCAACGGAAGTCGCTCGCGCTATTCGATCGACTACGCGGCCGGCGATGTTTCGTACGTAACGGGCATCGCGGACATCCGGAATTACTGGAATATCCGGCACCGCTATCACTTCGCTTCGCGGCTCATCCTGGGGGGAAGCAGGGGGCGCGACAATCAGTTCTTCCGCGTCGGCGGACCGTTCACGTTCCGCGGACTCGACTGGGGCGATCTTCGCGGCACGCGGCTCGGCACGCTGAATCTCGAATTCCGCTATCCGTTCATCGACCAGATTCGATTCGGGTGGCCGCTGCCGCTCGACATCCGTTCCATCGGCGGCATTCTGTTCGTCGACGGGACAGCGGTCTGGGACGGTGACGGGCAGGAGCTGAAGCCGATCTATCGCATTCAACCGGAGTCGAACGGGCTCATCACGAACGGGTACGGATTCGCGTACGGATTCGGCGCGCGCGTGAACCTCGGTTTCTTCGTGCTGCGATGGGATACCGGACGGCTCACCGATTTCCAGAGAAACTACGGAAGCGCGTTCTCGTTCTTCACGCTGGCGGCTGACTTCTAGAGGGAGCGGCCGAGGATTTCCGCGGGGTCGTTGATGCCGAACGGCTCGCGCAGCAGGTACGGTTCGCCGTAGGCAACCTGAATGCGCGCCCCGTACTCCCGATTGCGCAACTCGATCTGCTCGTAGAGGGAGAGAGAGCCGCTCGCCAGAATGTCTCCCGCTTCGCGCGCGTCGTCGAACTGCGACGCGTACGCCCGCACCGCCTTCATTTTCGTCTCGAACGAATCCGAAATGTCCACGACGAAGCTCGGCGTCACGGGGAGGTAGGAGACCGCCTCGAGCACGAGCCGCGGCCTGTGCCCCGGCGTGCCTTCGTTGAGACTCGAAAGTCCCGCGCTGTACGCCGCCTGGCGCGACAGGATCGACGCGGCGTGATGATCGGGATTGCGGCCGCCGCCGTACTGGATCAGCACGATCGCGGGCTTCCAGTCGCGCAGATACGAAGCGATCACGAGCCGGTGCGCCATCGTGTTCTCGAGGTGCGCGTCAGGGAGCGCCGCGTTTTCGCGCATGGCGAGTCCCATAATCGCGGCCGCGTCGGCCGCTTCGCGCAGACGCCGTTTGGCGCTCCCCTTCGAGCCGGCTTCGCCCGCCGTCAGATCGAGCACGCCCGCGCGCTTTCCGCTCGCCGCCGTTTTCGCAAGCAGACCGCCCATGAGCAGTTCGGCGTCGTCGGGATGCGCCGCGATCGCGAGAATGTCGAGTGGTTCGTGCATGATGCCGGCGATTGTAGCACGAACGCAGGGGGTTGACGTTTCTTCAGATCGAAAGGAGATTGGAGTCACTCGCGCCGCACACCGCGCCTGCTCCCCGCTTTCTCTTTTCTTCTTCGGGAGGCGTATGGTGACTGCACTTTCGGGTCGGGTTCACACATCCAGCATCGGTAAGCTCTCGTTCGTCCTGGCCGTCGCGCTCCACCTGGCTCTGTTCCTGGCGATTCCGGCCGGGGATGCGCGGCGCATGATCATGGATTACAGTGATCTGCTCGTGGTCGACGTACTGCTGCCCGGTGACATTCCGGTGGAAGTTCCGGAGGCTCCTTCACGTGCAGCCCGGCCCGCGCTTCCCACACCGGTCACCGCCGCCTCCCTCTCCGAAGAACCGGTCGCGTCCGACGAAGCCGAGATCGACCGCACGATCGCCGACGTTCCCGTTTCGCTCGTCGACCCTTCCGCGCGCCGCACGTCGCCTGTCGATCGACCGGCCGAGCCCGCATTCACGGCGTCGTGGGAGCGTCCGCCCGTCGTCGTCTCCATCGTGCGCCCGTCCTATCCGTCGCTGGCGCGTCAGGCCGGAATCGAAGGGTCGGTTCTGGCGCGGGTCTTCATCGACCGCAAAGGGAAGGTGACGCGTGTCGAGATTCTCGAGGCGCCGAGCGATCTCTTTCACGAGCCCGTCGTCCGCGCTCTTCTGCAGAGCACCTTCGAACCGGCGTATCAGGGAGAACACGCGGTTCCCTCGCACGTTCTCGTCCCGGTCGACTTTCGATTGAACGATTGACGGAGTCGGCGCGCGATCAGGCGGGGGAGTACTCTTCGCGCACGATCGTGTGCAGGACGATTTCCGGGGGACAGTGGAATCGAAGGGGGAGTCCGGAGCAGCCGACGCCGCGTGACGTGTAACCGCGCAACCTGAGGTAAGACCAGGCGCCCGCGCAGAACGCGCGCGGCGCTTTCGCGTTTCTCAGGAGCGGGAAGCCGCCCGGCGCGCAGATCTGCCCTCCGTGCGTGTGACCGGAGAACATCACGTCGAACCCCGCGTGCGCGGCCTCGCGATAAACGTCGGGCGTATGCGACAGCAGGATCCCGAACGAGCCCGACGCGAGCGAAGCGATCGAGTCTCCCGGGCTCTCCAGATAGTGCACGTCGTCGATCGCCGCGATCGTCAGTCGGTCCTCGTCGCGCTCCCACGAGATCCGTTCGTTCACGAGTATCGTGAACCCGCACGCTTCCCATCGAGCCGCGTCCACGAGCGAGTCGTGATTACCGAGCGAAACGTAGGCGGGACAGGCGCCGAGCGCCCGGCGAAGCAGTCGCGCTTCTTTCTCGCAGAAGCTGCCGGCGAAGCTGTTCAGATCTCCCGTGATCACGGAGCAATCGAACGAAAGGCTGCCGATTCGATTGACCAATGAGTGCAGGATGCCCGGCGTCGTATCGAGATGCAGGTCGCTGAGGTGCAGGATGCGTGTGCCGTGAAACGCGGCGGGGAGCCTTTGCGAACGGATTCGATTGTCCCGGATCGCCAGATTGGAAGCCTCACGCCTTCCCGCGCCTTCGAGACCGACGCCCCGGAACACGGCCATGAGGATCGCGCGCGCTCTTCGGTGGGGAAACCAGCGCCTGAACGGCAGCCTGAGTCCGAACGGACGCCCCACGCGGGCGCGTTCCGCGTTCGCGCGCCCCGTCCGGGCGCCCGGTGACAGTCGCTCTTCCAGTGGCAGCGCTTCCGGCGCTTGGTGATGGCGGGTATCGGGGGGCGCCCCGACGTGGCGGGGGGGCGTTACGGTTCGTTCCATATCCTATAGAGTCGGAAGAACGGCCCGCCGCAATTAGCGGTTTTGAGCGACCCAGGCAACGGCCCCGGCGTGCCCCGGCTGGATGCGGAGTACTTCCTGCATCGCCTGCAATGCGCCGCGCCGGTCACCGGCCCGGTCGAGCGTGAGCGCGACGCGGAAATGAGCTTCGGGGTCGGCGGGCGTCAGAGTCACCACGTGGCGGAACGATTCCAGCGCTCCGGCGACGTTGCCGGCTCGCGCGCGGGCAACCCCGAGGTTCGTGTGCAGGGACGGCATCCGGGGATTGATCGCGATGGCGTCCTGCAGAACCGCGATGCCTTCTTCGATCTGTCCCGCATTCACGAGCGCCAGTCCGAGATTGCTTCTCGCGTTCATGTTGGCGGGGTCTGCCTCGATCGCGGCTCTATACTGCGCGAGCGCCTGATCGCCCCTCCCGATTGCGGCAAGGGAAGTGGCCAGGTTGTTCTGTGCTTTCGGGTAGGGCGATTTCACCCGGATCGCGGCCTCATACAGCGCGATCGCTTCGCCGTGCTCCCCTCGTTTCGCGAGCATCTGCCCGAGATTGTTGAGCGCCATCCAGGCCGTGTCGTTCTCCTCGATCGTATCGCGCCAGAGCGTTTCCAGATTCCGGTACGTATGCGCTTCGCCTCGCGCGATTCCGAGCAGCCCGGCTGCGGTCGTGGCGAGCAGAAGCGCGCCCCCGGCCCGCGGAATCCCCGCGCGCCCGATTGCCCCCGCGACCAGAATCGTGATCGCGCTTACGAGAACCGGCACGGCGTGATACTGAAAGTGGTCGGCCACGAAGGAGTAGCGGAACGGGTAGACGTCGATGAAACCGAGCGCCGGAAAGAGAATGCCCGCATAGAGAAGCACCGTCGCCAGCGGTCCCCGGCCGATCCGCCCCCGCAGGAACCAGGCGGCCGCCGCGGCGCCGGCCAGCACGAGGAACGGAATCCACTGCAGCAGGTTCGTGACGTCGGGCGTCCAGCGCGGGTAGAAGAACGTGAGCGGGGACGGCCAGACGATCTTGCCCGCGTAGAACAGAACGTTGTGCGCCGCGAGCTGTGTTCTTTCCAGAAACGTGAGCGCGAATTCGCTTCCCTGCGCGCCGATGTAGTTCCGTTCGATCCATACCGTGAAGAGTCCCATGCACGCCCCGAT
>JABDJQ010000685.1 GCA_013002425.1 Gemmatimonadota bacterium | reverse complement strand
CCTGCGAGAAGATTTAATAATATTAAACAAAGCCGAGCAGCGCGGACCACACCAGAGCCGCGACCGCCATGCCGAGTACGACGAACGCGAGGCGGCGGTTGCGACTTCTCGATGCGTCTTTCTTTTTGCCCGCGCCCGCGGCAATCACGATCGCGAGCAGCATCGCGACAGGGAAGTAGAGCGCGTGCGCCTTCCCGATCAGCACGGCCGCGGCGGCGAAGAACCCGGCGGCGACCGGGGCCGCCAGCGCGAAACCGCCCGCCCGCGCCCGCCCGCCTCCGCGCCCGATCGCGATCGACTGAAACGCGAAAACGGCGAGGCCGGCCAGAAAGATCATCGCGGGTTCGGCGATGGCGAGCCGGTCGTACATGACGAGGTAATAATGGAAGGCGGCGAAGAGCGTGAAGAGGACGGCCGGCGCCCGCCCGCAGGCGCGCATAATCGCGACACCGAACAGCAGGATGGAAAGCACGCCGAAAACCGTGTTCGCGAACGCGGCCTGCCCGCGCCCGACGCCGGCAACCGCAAACACGGCGCGCGCGGCGAGATTCGTGAGCGGGTAGAAGTAGATGTCGTTCGCGTGATCGCGGATCCACGAACCGAAGAGCGCGTCGTTTCTGGCGTTGTGCACGACGAGGGCGCCGTCGGTGTAAGGCCCCTGGCTCCAGCTCAGCTTCTCGGGCGGATCGGCGTCCAGGTGAACGGCCCGCATGGCCCAGCCGGCGAGCAGAATCGCCCCGAGAATCAGCAGCGTGAGTGTCGCGCCCGGTTTTTGCATGACAGCGCGAATGATAGCACGTTCCCGCGGGCCGTCATCGTCGCCCCGGCGTGCGAGCCTCTCCGCGCCCGCCCAATCTCCTGTGGATCGAATACCGCGCTTGTGGCAACATAAAATGATAAATCGCAACACATTGTGAGTTTGTACGAACGGGAGATTCCGGTGAAGAACGGGAAGACATTCGAGGAATTCGAAGCGGTGGCTGCGAAGATCCTCGGTGCGAAACTGAGCGAATACGATCCGTGGATCTATCGCTACTATCATAGTCTGCAGTCGACGGCGGGCGTGAAGCAGTACGTCCGCTACCTCGAGGGGAAGCTGGCGTTCGCGGGAGTCGACGTGAAGGACCTCGTGGTTCTCGACGCAGGCTGCGGCTTCGGCCTCGCTCTCGTGCTGCTCGGGATTCTCGGCGCGCGCGAGATGCACGGCTTCGACCTCTACGACAACATGGTGAACACGATCAAGAGCTACGAAAAGCTGCTCCCCGAGCATCTGGCGAAACGGCTCGAGGTCGAACGCGCCGACACCTCGAACATGCCTTACGAGGACGGCCGCTTCGATCTCGTGACGTCGATCGAAGCGATTTCGCACTATCTCGACGAAGACGCGTTTCTGAGGGAGGCGCATCGCGTGTTGAAGCCGGGCGGCATGCTGCTGATATCGGACGGCAACAACGAACGCAATCCTTCGGTGCGCCGCGATACGATGGAGATCTGGGAAGCGTTCGAGCAGGGCGAGGTCGGCCAGCAGGTGCACGGGCATACGATCGAGATGCCGTTCGTGAAGAAGCGCGAGCAGTTGATTCGCGAGCAGTATCCGAAGCTCGACGACAACGCGGTGCTGGCGCTCGCGCGCGGCACGTCGGGCATGACCCGCGACGAGATCCTGGAGCATTGCGACACGCATCTGGCCACCGGCGAACTGCCCGACGGAGTTTACGAGCGGGGCACGATTCCCGTGGATCCGATCAAGGGCGACGTGATCGAGCGGCTGTTCGATCCGTACGAACTGGCGAAGCGGATCGAGCGTCTCGGCTTTCAGGCGCGCGTGACCGGCTACTGGGGAGGGGCGAGCGGCAAGCCGCATCTGGTGGCCGCGAACAAGGCGCTCTCGATGCTCGGGCCGCTCGCGATCTCGACCGCGGGAGAATTCCGGATCGCGGCTCGGAAACTCTAGAGGCGCGGCTCGCGGCTCACGTTCGATTTCGACTGATTGCAGTCGGGGGGGAGCATGGCGGGACTCTTCGGATTCGTCGGTCGCCCGCGCGGAACCGCGGCAGAAAAGCTCGGCGAGAAGCTGCGATCCGTCCTGCATCAGTCCCCGTACGAAAAGATCGACCTCCGGACGGAACGCGACGCGTGCCTCGGCGTCGTGCATCTCGGCCTTCTTCATCCTGAAATCCAGCCTGCGCACGATCCCGCGACGGGCACGCGCCTCGTTCTCGACGGCGAGATCAGCGAACCCGATGCGCTCGCGGCCCGGCTGCGCACGGCCGGCGTCGCCGTTCCCGAAGGCGCTTCGGAACCGGACCTGCTGCTCGCGCTCTATCTGGCGCAGGGCCCCGGCGCTTTCGCGGACCTCGACGGAAACTGGGCTGTGGCGATCGTGGAC
>JABDJQ010000684.1 GCA_013002425.1 Gemmatimonadota bacterium | reverse complement strand
CTATCAAATCAACCCCGACGGCATCGCGTATCTGCGCATCGCCGGCTACTGGGCGGAAGGGAAGCCGGACCTCGCATTGAGCGGTTACTGGGGGCCGCTTTTCAGCTGGCTCATGATCCCCTTTCTGCCCCTCGACGACGGGCCGGGCAACCTCGCGGCGTCGCGGATCGCGATGGTGTTTTCCGGGCTTCTGTTTCTGGTCGCGTCGCGCTCGGTGTTTCTGCGTCTCGACCTCGCCCCGGCCGCGCGGTCGGCGGCGCTCTTTCTGACTGCGCTGTTCGCCGCCCCTGCTTCCGTCGAGACCACCTCCCCCGATCTGCTGGTATCCGGCCTGCTTCTGTTTCTCGTCGCGTCCCTGTTCGGTTCGTGCTGGATCACGAGTCGCGCCCATGCAGTGCGCGCCGGCGTGATCGGGGGCCTGGCCTATCTCACGAAAGCCGCGGCGCTTCCGTATGTCGTCGCGCTGATCGCGGTGATCGCGCTGCTTCGAAGTACTATCGGATTGAACGAGCCGGCTCGTGTGGCGCGCGCAGCCGTTTTTGCACTTGCGGGTATTGCAGCCGTGGCGCTCCCGTGGGTCGTAACGCTCACCGTTCATTACGGGGCGCCGACCTGGTCGACCTCGGGCGGCATCAACCATGCGCTGATCGCTCCTGGCGGGCCGCCGTTCCGCCATCCCGCTTTCTTTCAGTATCACGTGCCGGAAGCCGGTCGCATCACGAAGTGGGAGGACCCGGATGCGTCCGAGTACGAACGGTGGAATCCGCTGGCAAGCACAAAGAACTTAAGATATCAAGTTTCGACCGTCTACACGAATATCGGGGGCGTGCGGAATGTCTGGCTTCGCTACGACGCGATCGGATTCGGGCTGCTCTGTCTCTTCGGCGCTTTTCTGTTCGCGTCGCCCTGGCGCGAAACGATGCGGACGGAGCGCTGGCGCTGGTGCCTGCTCCCCGCTCTGCTGCTCGCGACGCTCTATCTTCCGGTGCACGTCGGTCGTGGTCGCTATTTCTATCTCGCGTATCCGATGGTTGCCGGTGCCTCCGTGGGCGTTGCCTGCTGGATCGGCTCCCGCGCGCCGAATCGGGCTCTGCGGCAACTGGTGCTCGCGCTCGCACTCCTGCCCTTCCTGCTCCCGTCAGCGCGGGGATTCGCCCGCGCACTCTCCGGCGACCGGGCCCGTGAAGGGGCGCTCGCGTATGCACTCGCGCTGGATCATGTGCGAAACGGCGGAGGGCCGATTGCGAGCGTCAACGAGCAAACCGGGCTGTACACGGCGTACTTTGCCGGCGTCCCCTGGTACGGCAGTCAGCCGACTCTCGATCCGGAGCGTCTGCAGTCGCTGCGCCCGGCGCTCGTCGTGCTCCCCGGTCCCGGCTCGAACCGGCTCTCGGACGGCTTTCCCGAAGTGAGCGTCGGGCCCGGCGCAACCCATCCCGCGATCGAGGAACTTCGCAATCGGGGATTGACGATTCGCGTCATTCCTTGATATTCTTAGTGCTCCTCCAAGAAACTCTGTCTCCACTTCATATCCGAACCCGTCAGGGGGTATTCGATGTCGTTCTCTACCCGTATTTCATTCTGCGCGGCGGTTCTCGCATGCGTTTTCGCTACGGCGGCGCCCGCGCACGACTTTCTCGATCGCGTCGAAAGCGCGCGCGAATCGGGCGCGCTTTCGAGTGACGACGCGTACCGGAGTCTGTTCCGCTACGTGTTCGACCGGGATCTGGTATCGCCCGCACTGCTCGGCGAATCGACCGCGCCCGTCAAATGCCTGCAGGAAATCATCGATCGATACGAGAGCGACCGGAGCACACTGGCGCCCGCCACGGTCGAAGAGATCGACGGCTACCTGAACGCCGCGCGGGCCTTCGGCAAGACTGCGGCGACCTATCTCAGCCCCTCGGGCATTTTCGAGTTCACATACTCGACCTCGGGCGGCAACGCCGTACCGGCGGCCGACACGAACCCCGCGAACGGCATCCCCGACTTCGTCGAGAAGTGCGCGATCTACGCCGACTCGTCCTGGACGCGCGAGATCACCGAAATCGGTTTTGACGCGCCGTCGCTTACGGGTGGTGTTTATCCCATGTCTTTCCAGAACATGGGCGCGTACGGTTTTGCCGTTTCGACCGGCGGCGGCAGGAGCTACATCGTGATCGAGAACGATTTCGTCGGCTTCCCGAACAACCAGGATCCCGAAGGGAATCAGCTCGGGGCGGCGAAGGCCACGATCGCGCACGAGTTCAAGCATGCGTCACAGTTCGCGACAGGATCGTACGGCGGCTGGGCGGAGATGGACGCGACCTGGATGGAAGATATCGTGTTCGACGACACGAACGACTACTACAGTTACCTCGGCGGCGGCAACGGCATCACCGCGCCCGCGACCCCGCTCGACCAGGGCGGCGGCCCATCGTACGAAGACTGCATCTGGGGGCACTTTCTGAGCGAATCGTTCGGCCTTCCGTTCGTTGTGGATCACGCGGCGCGCCTTTCGACCCAGACGATCACGGTGGCTTATCGCGACGAGTTTCTCGACTACGCCACGACATGGAGCGACGAGTTCACGAACTTCGCGGTCTGGAACTATCTGATCGGGAGCCACGCCAACACTTCGCTGCCCGGCTACGAAGAGGCGGCCGACTTCCCGATCGTATTCCCCACGTTCGAAGACAATCTCGTATACGCCGACTATCCGTACACGAACAACAACAGCCTCGACAACATGGCCGCCCGTTTCTACAAGCTGCGCGGTCTTTCGAGCTTCGCGGGAAACATCCGCGTCGAGTTCGACGGTGCGAACAACAATCGTCCGCTCGCGGTCGTTCTCGTATCGAAGGTGAAGGCGGCGTTCGGCGGGGGATGGGAGCGTGAAGACATTCCGCTCGACGCGAACATCGATGGCGACTACACCGCGATCCGCCCCGGCGCCCAGCTGTCGCAGGCGGGCGTCATCGTCGTCTACCCGGCACGCACGAGCGGCGGGGCATCGAGCTACGACATCACGATCTCCGAGAGCGCGGTCGCGACCGATGTGGCCGACGGTGCCGACGGGCTCGTGCCGACGCGCATCTTCGGGCTCGAGCCGAACGCGCCGAACCCGTTCAACCCGACGACCACGATCGCATTCTCGCTGCCGCATCCGATGACCGCCGAACTGGCGATCTACAATCAGACGGGCCGGCTCGTGAAGACGATCGTACGCAGCGAACGTCTTGCCGCGGGTCGGAACGTCTTCCAGTGGAACGGCAGCGACGACGCGGGACGTGCCGTCGGCTCCGGCGTCTATCACGCGCGCCTCGTTGCCGGGAAACTGCGTGACACGACGCAGATGATTCTGATCCGGTAGGGTGGCGGCGCGCTCGGTTCGTGGGGCACGCGTATCAGGTCGGCTTCCCTCCGCCCCTCGCCCTGGCCGGCCTCCCTGGCACGCGAGCCGGAATGCGACAATCCTGCCTGACTTCTGTTGCCGTCTTGTGAGCTTTGGCGTCGGTGCCCCGAAGGCGGCCGGCTCAATGGGGCTCGGGGCTGCGGGAACCGACCTCTTCGCGTGTCCAGAGCCGGCGGCTGCCTGGAGAAGTGTCAGGGCGCGCCGATGTTGCGCTCGTTGCTGCTGCGATCCGGGGCGTGTGCTAAAAAGCAGGAGTCCACGTGCGATTCGATCTCGACGTCCGGCGATCGTTCGCGCGCCCGGCGGCCCGACTCCGCGTCAGGTAAGATCACGCTCGTGAAACAGGCCCGCACTCTTTTCTTCTTTCTCCTTCTCTTCTCTCTCTTTCCCCGTTCCCCAGGCGAACAAGGCCGGTTTCCGAAGTCCTCGCGCGTGGGCTCTCGGCGCGGGATGGGGGTTCCCCACAGGCTGAGCCCCATTGGAGGGCCGGGCAACGACGAACTGGCGTTGCGAGCTCGACACCGCGGCACGACAGGGCGAAGCCGAGGAGAAGCCCCATCCCGCGCCGCGAGCAGCCCACCGGCAAACACCCCCGGAATCCGTCCTTGCTCGCCGCTTTCCCCCGCGCGCTCCCCGCGTTATCCTCACACGTATGACCGATGCCATCTCGAAACCGGAAACAATCGAAGCCCCCGGGCACTTCACGCCCGAGGCGCGCGACCCGTCGACGGCGGCGCGCGCCGGCCGTTTCGTAACGGCGCACGGCGTGATCGAGACGCCGATGTTCATGCCGGTCGGTACGCGCGCGTCGGTCCGTACGCTCGACCCTGTCGAAGTCGAAGCGATCGGCGCGCAGATCATCCT
>JABDJQ010000681.1 GCA_013002425.1 Gemmatimonadota bacterium | reverse complement strand
GCGGAAACGCGATCGTGGGAGCGTAGAATCCGTAGTCGAGCAGGCGCTTGCCGATATCCCCGGCGCGCACTCCCTGGTCACGGTAAACGGCGGCGGACGAGACGAACTCGTGCATGCCTACGCGCTCGTACGGCACGGGGAACGCCTTCTCGATGAGCTTGCGCAGATAGTTCGCGTTCAAGATCGCGTGCCGCTGCACTTCGCGAAGGCCGTCCGCTCCATGATGGCGGATGTAGGCGAATGCGCGAAGCAGTACGGCGAAGTTGCCGAACTGCGCGTGAATACGACCGATGCTGTCGGGGAAGTCGTTGTCCCACCTGTACCGGTCGCCGTCGCGCACCGCGCGCGGCCGCGGCAGATACGGCGCGAGGTGTTTTCGAACGCCGACCGGACCGGCGCCGGGGCCCCCTCCGCCATGCGGAGTCGAGAAAGTCTTGTGCACGTTCGAATGCATGACGTCGAATCCTACGTCGCCAGGACGTACCAGCCCGAGAAGCGCGTTCAGATTCGCGCCGTCGAGATACATCTGCGCGCCCGCGCCGTGCACGATTTCCATGATGCCAGGAAGCTGCGATTCGAACAGTCCCAGCGTATTCGGGAGCGTCAGCATGAAGGCCGCCGTGTTGCCGTCGCACAGCGCGGCGAGTTCGGCCAGATCGACCTCCCCGCGTCTGTTGCTGCGTACTTCCACCGGTTCCCATCCGATCCGGCGCACGGACGCGGGATTGGTTCCGTGCGCGGAGTCGGTCGTGATGACTTTGGTCCGCCGTTCGCCCTTCTTCTTATAGTAAGCCTCGATGATGCGCATGGCCGTAAACTCGCCGTGCGCGCCAGCCGCGGGCTGAAGGGTGAACGCATTCATGCCGGTAATCGCACAGAGACACTCTTCGAGTTCCACGAGAAGACGCAGCGAGCCTTGCACGGTTTCCTCGGGAAGCCCCGGATGAAGCCCCGTGATCATCGGATTCGAAGCAATGCGCTCGTGCAGTTTCGGGTTGTACTTCATCGTGCACGAACCGAGCGGATAGAAATCCTTTTCGATATAGAAGTTTCGACGGGAAAGACGTTCGATATGACGCGCAAGATCGAGTTCCGCGACTTCCGGAAGGCCGATTTCTCCCTTGCGCCGAAAACGCTCCGGAATCGAGGCGAGAACTTCGCCCTCGGAACTGTCGAGCTCGGGAAGGTGGCGGGAACCGCGACCCTTCTTCGCAATTTCAAACAGAAGAGGATTCGGCATTGATCTCCCCGGTCTTCCGGCCTGCCCAGCGGGCGGCGATTGCGGAGAAGCGGTCGATCGAATCGCGCGCGGTTTTCTCCGTCGTTGTGATGAGGTAGGCGTCAGGGAGTTCCGGATAGTCCTCTTCGAGCGCGATGCCCGGCACGATTCCGTTCGCGCGAAGCTCGGCGACCAGCCCGGCCGGCAGCGTGGCCACGAACTCGCGAAAGTGCGCGGACGGATGCGTGAGTTTCACGCCGGCCTTCGAAAGTCCGTCCCGCAGGCGCAGCGAACGTTCCTGCGTCAGCAGCGCCGCGCGCCGGAAACCGCCCTCGCCGAGCGAAGCGAGATGCACGAGCGCCGCCATCGCCAGCAACTGCTGGTTCGTGCAGATGTTCGACGTAGCCTTGCCCCGCCGGATGTGCTGCTCGCGCGTCTGCAGCGTGAGCGTGAACGCGCGTTCTCCGTCGGCGTCTTCCGTAATCCCCGCGAGACGCCCCGGCATCTTGCGCAGAAATTTTTCCTTACACGTAAAAAGCCCGATCATCGGACCGCCGTAATTCATCGGGACGCCGAGCGCCTGCCCCTCCGCGACCGCTATGTCCGCGCCGACGTCGGCGGGACTCTGCACGAGCCCGAGGCTCAACGGTTCGAATACCTGCAGAAAGAGCGCTCCCGCGCCGTGCGTGAGTTTCGCCAGCTCTTCGAGTTCTTCGAGCACGCCGAAGTAGTTCGGGTTCTGCGCGATCACGACCGCCGTTTCGTCGTCGAGGGCGGCACGCAGCGCGCCCTGATCGATGCGCCCCTCTCCGTCGACGGGTATCTCCACGATCGTGAGCGGTTCCTCGCCGAGATGCGTGCGCAGCACCCCGCGATAGCGCGGATGCAGCGAGCGCGGCACGATCACCTTCGTGCGCTTCCTGCTTTCGGTCGCCGCCATCCAGACTCCCTCGACGAGGGCGCTGGCGCCGTCGTACATGCTCGCGTTGGCGAGATCCATGCCGGTCAGGCGACACACCATCGTCTGAAATTCGAACATGGCCTGGAGCGTGCCCTGACTGACCTCGGCCTGATACGGAGTGTAGGCGGAGTAGAATTCCGGGCGGCCGAGCGTGGCCGTGACCTGCGGCGGAATGTAGTGATCGTACACACCGCCGCCGAGAAACGAATCCAGCAGGATCCCCTGCAGGTTTTCGTTCGCGATTCGACCGATCTCCCGTTCGACCTCCAGCTGTGAGAGCGCCGGCGGCAATGGCAGATCACCCGTAAACCGGACGCTTTCGGGTATCTCCGCGTAAAGATCCTCGAGGCGCTCGACACCGATGGCCGCAAGCATCTTCCTGCGGTCTTCCTCCGTATGCGGGATATAGGTCATTCGTTACTCGTTCTCTTCCTCTTCAAGAACCACGTCGTCTTCGATCACGTCGTCTTCGGAAGCGTCGACGATCTCCTTGTACTCATCGGGAGAGAGGAGATCTTCGAGCTCGGTTTCGTTCGAGAAACGAAGTTTCACCATCCAGCCATCGCCGTAGGGATCACGGTTTACTGTATCGGGATCGTCGGCGAGGGCCTCGTTTACCTCGACGACCGCGCCGGAGAGCGGCGCGAACAGATCGGCCACGGTCTTCACGGCCTCGATGGTTCCGGCCGGTTCGTTCTGTTCGACTTCCGTCTCCGTTTCCGGAAGCTCCACGAACACGACGTCTCCCAGTTCTGACTGAGCGAAGTCGGTGATTCCGAACGTCGCGATATCGTCCTCAATCAATACCCACTCATGTTCGCGGGTGTACATGAGGTCCTCGGGAATGCTCAATTTAGGAATCCTCCCCTTCTTCCTTGACCGAAGACGGAACGAAAGAGCCGCGCACGGGCTTCGCTTCCGCCTGCTTGTTCCGGATTGCGACCGTAAAGCCGCCCTCTTCTTTCGCTACATCCGCACGGACGTAGCCGAGCCCGATTCCGACTTCACACGAAGGCGAGAACCCGCCGCTCGTGATCTCGCCGACCGGGCTGCCCGCGTGCAGGATTTCGTATCCCTTGCGCGGAATCTCGCGCGCACTGAGCCGGAAGCCCAAGAGCGCCCGCTCGGCACCGTTCTTCTTATAGTGCAGGTAGGCTTCTTTGCCAATGTATTCGGTCTTCTTCGGCTTGACCACCCATACGAGGCCCGCTTCGACCGGGTTCGTCGTTTCATCGATGTCGTTGCCGTAAAGACAGTATCCCATCTCCATGCGAAGGGAGTCACGCGCGCCGAGACCGATCGGGAGCACGCCGTATTCCGCGCCTTCGTCGAGCAGGCTTCGCCAGATTTCCGGCCCCTGATCCCACGGGGCGTAGATCTCGTAGCCGTACTCCCCGGTATAGCCGGTGCGCGAGACGATCACGTCTTCGCCGTCGCTGCGATGCATGCGGGACCGATAGTAAGGGAGCGACGCCGAATCGCCGAACAGCTTCG
>JABDJQ010000638.1 GCA_013002425.1 Gemmatimonadota bacterium | reverse complement strand
GAATGCCGTGATTGTCGTAGTTCCAGCTCGGGTTCGCGAAGTAAAGCGAGTCGCCGAGAATGAGCCCGTGATTCTCAGACGTATCAGCGACCCACGCCTGAAACTGGGTCGTGATGTCGAGCACGAGGCTGTCGTGCCACGTCTGCACGGTCGCTCGCGAGAGCTTGCCCGGGTCCCAGTTTCCCCCCGGTACGGACCACGGAATGTCGTTCATTCGATCGTTCCAGGAGACGTCGTAGCCGTTTATCCCGGTCCCCTCGATGAATCGTTCCGCGAGCGAGTACGCATGCAGGACCATCGGATAGCCGTCGAGGTAATTGTCGTTGATCTTCAGCACGAGCTGGACGGAGGTCGCGGTGCCCGGGCTCGGAACGAGGCTCGTTTCGAAACGGAAGACGCCGCGTTTCAGATCGTCGTTGTTGAAACCGACCCGGAAGTTGTTGTTGTCGCCGAGACTGCGGTTGGGTGCGTCGCGGTTGATATGCGCGTCGTCGGTGAATGCCGAGTCGAGCGGCACGATGACGGTCTGCGCATCGGCTGCTGTCGCAAAGACGGCGGCGACCGTAAGCGAGACGGCAAGCAGTCGCACAGGCCGGCGAACGCTCCTGCGCGCGCTCGTTTCTTTCGCGATCGATCTTACGGTCATGGACATAACTCGCCGTTGCTCCTCGTACGGAGTATCGGCAGATGTCGTTGGAATCGTTACGATTGAGGCGAGATTTGGGAACATCGTACAGTCTGAGCGGACAGCGGGCCCCGGATTGCACGAATCCCTTAGTTCAGAACCGCGATCTTGTGCGTTTTCCGGTCGATCGTGCCGTTCTCGTAACGGATCTCGAACGAAGCGAGATAGACACCGCTCAAGATCCGGTTGCCGTCGCCGTTCGCGCCGTTCCATTCGATCTCGACGAAGCCGGGCGCTCCCACGGGCACTTCGGTCGACCAGACGGCGTCTCCGAGACCCGTGAAGATGCGAATCACGGCCGTGCCGGCCTCACGGGCGTAGAAGGCCAGCGTCGTCGCTTCCTCGACCGCCGAAAACGGATTCGGATAGTTACGCACGCTCGATGCGAAGTCGCGCTCAGCGAAGTGCGCCCACGTGGATCGCTCGCCCGGCCCGGTCGCGCGAACGACGGGGCCGGTTTCCAGGATCGTGATCCTGTCGACCGGCAGCCGGAGTCGGAACCTGTCGGGAGAAACGGAAGGGGCCAGCTCCACAGCGAGCGCGAACGAGCGCTCCGTTCCCGGCATCAGAACGATCGGTTCGTCGAACGTGAAGAGCACGCCGTCGCTTACGAACTCCCCTTCGCACGTCTTTTCGTCGATCGTGAACGTCGCTGTCGCCAGCACGGAGGCCGGATCGAGAACGCCGGCGCTCCCTTCGACCTCGAGAAAGAGCGATTCGAGATTCACGTCGCTGACGCTCGCGTCCCCGCTCGCCACGATCCGCAACGCCCCCGCCGGATCGATCGAGGCGCCGGGAACGGTCGTCGCGGGAAGCGTGAAGTCGATCGCGACGTCGACGGCGTCGCTCTGGCGTCGCACCGCGAGCGGCCCGGTGAAGAATGCGCCCGGTGCCTCGCCGTCGAGTCGCACGGCGACCGGGCCGCGCTCGTTCCGCTCCACGACCGTGATTCCGGCGCTTGCCACCGAGACGACATAGTCGCCGGCGGTGGCGTCGGCCCGAATGTCGAATTCGACGAGAAGCGTGACCGACTCGCCGCTCGCCATGTAAACGATGTCCGCGGGAGCGGGCGTGAGCGCGAGCGTGTTCAGTCCGGGCTCGATCGGAGCCGCGGACGCGATCGAGACGCCGTTCCTCGTGAGGCGCGCGCGATCGAGCAGCGTTTCGAGAGCGACGGCGTCGCCTCCCGCGTCGCGCACCGAGAAGACGATGCCGCTCACTTCGATGTCGGAGAGCGAATCCCCCGCGCCGTGGTCGAACCGCATTTCGAATGCGGGAACATTGCGCGTGCCGGTGATGACGAACGTCGTGTCGACGCGGTCCGTGCCGGTCACCGCGATCTCGTCCGTGCGAATGCGGATGTCTGTCTGGAGGGGCTCCTCGAGCACGAGCGTCACGACCGGGCTCTCCGCCGTTCCTGACGGAGCGGGGCCTTCCAGTTCGGGATCTACGAAAACGGAATCGATCCCGAGCTGAAACGTTCCGAGCGGAGCGTCGGCGCGCACGGCTCCGCGGATCTTCAGATTGAGAGTCGCCTCGGACGTCACGCGAATCGGCGGGCTGAGCGGAAGTATCAGGACGTGTTCGCTCCCGAGCGAATCGTTCGCCTCGATCCACTGGCTCCCGTTGAAGTAGGGGGGAAAGCCTTCCTGTTCGACGACAAGGCGCGAGAACGGGAAGTCATCCGTGCCGGGAAGCATGCGGATCTCGTTCACGAGCAGATCCGCCGTCTGTGTTTCGTTCTCCGCGATCGCGAGCGTGAAGTCCATCACCACGACGTCCTGGTCGTTTCGATTGATCTGTTCGGGAAGCCCGCTCAGCACCGTCACGTCGAGCCCGGCGGGAGGATCGACGACCGGAATCGTGTCCGATACCACCGTGCTGTCGAGCAGGTACTCGAGGGATTCGCCCGAGTTCAGGTCGAAGAGCGCGAGCGCGCCGGCGGTCTCCCACCGGATCGTGAAAGCCTGCACGTTCGATTCTTCGCGGAACGAGAATTCGAACGCGAGATCCGCGTCGTTGCCCGACCGGAGCACGATCGTCGAGTCGAGCGCGACCGTGATCGCGCCGGCGCCGAAGTCGTTCGGAACGAGTCTCGCCACGCGCCGCCGGTTCGCTTCGAGATCGACCACGTCGAGTTGCGAGAGGAACGCGGAAGGGTCGATCACGTTACCCTGTTCGTCGTCGAGCGCGAACGTGACCGCTTCGAGGCGCGCCGGCGCGGTATTCGGATTTCCGTTTTCGTGCGTGATATTGATCTGCACGAGTTCCTGGCCGAACGAACCGCGCACGACTTCGGACGGAATGTCGGCGTCGACGTCGAGCGTGATCGAGTCGGCGGGCACCTGTACGGTAACGATGCCGGAAGATACGACGCCCGTGCTTACGATTTCTCCGGACCCGACGGGCGTCCCGCCGAACGAAGTCTGCGCCTGCAGCGTGCCGCCGTTTTCGGCCTGCACGGTCCATGTCACGGGGAGCTTTTCGCCCGGGGCGAGCCTGGCGTCGATGTCGATCTCGGGCGAAACGACTTCGGTGAGCGTGCCGCCGACGCCCGTCAGACCCGGCGTGAATATGGAGTGAATCGTGTCGGCCACACTGGGGTTCGAAATCTCGAACGTAATGTCGTAAGGCTGTCCCGTCGAAACGACCGTGACGCCGGAATCGATGAACTGGGCGAAGATCGGGGCCGTCGTGATCGTGAACGTAGCGGGCGAAGCGACAGGCTGATTCCCGGGTCCGATGCGCCCGGAAGCGAGCGATGCGCCGTTCACGGGAATCTGGAGAGCCACGGTTTCTTCGCCGGAAGCGGCCGCGTCGATATCGATCCATACATAAAGTTCCGTGCCGCCGTGCAGAATCGGAATGGCGAGGTCGTTGCGGAACCAGCTGCGATCGCCGGCGCCGAACAGAGCGACGGCCCCGGCGGGCGACGCCGTGGTCGTGATCGAGAGGCCCGCGATGTCGGCAACGCGAACGGCCGATCCCAGGTTGTCGATCTGCAGCGCCTTCAGCGTGTCGGTGAGGCACCCGTTCGACGGCACCCGGATCTGGAAAGCGAGGCGGCCGGATTCGCCCGGTATCATCGCGCCGTCTTCCAGATTCGGAATGGCGAAGTTCTGTGAACGAAGCGCGCGCACGGTGACGAACGTCGACCGCTCGATCGGGAACGAACCGATCGTCACGCGCTCCTGCGGGAAGCCGAAAGCGCCGCCGGAATCGATCACGACCGCGATCGAATCCCCCTGCGAAGCGCACGACTCTCCGGCGTCTATCGTGATCGCGATGCGTCGCTCGCCCGATGCCGGAATCGTCAGACCCTGAAGCGCGACGGCCGCGGATTGATTCGTGAAGCCCGCGCTCCCGAACACGAGGCCGCTCGTGTCGTCGACCACATGAACCCGGCTCAGCGCGCTGTCGGCGCCCGACCGGGCGCTTGAACCGTTGCGAAGCAGGAGAGAGGATACGACGGCCTCTGTCGTGTCCAGGTTCGTGAGCGTGAACGCGTAGAGTTTCACGTCGGACGCGCCCGGATACACCGTGCTGACGCCCGACGCCGCGAAGTCGCCGATCGAAATGCCCTGGCTGCCTCCGATGATCTGGAGTGTCGCGTTGTATGCGGGACCGTCGATCGGTCCGTCATTCGTCGATTCGTACTGAAGCCCGCCCGGCGGAATCGAAAGCTGCAGCACGCCGCCCGAAGGCGCCGCTACCACGCTCGCGCTCGCAAAGATGCGGGCGCCTCCCGTCGGCACGTAGAGTCCGCTCGTTCCCCAGAACCAGTTGTTTCCCGCGGGGGCGGCGGTGCCGAGCAGAATGTCGTCTTCCGCTCCGCGATCGAACGATCCGTTCCCCCCGTCGCGCCACAGTTTGAGCGCCGCGAGGTCCGATCCGCTCGCTTCGCCGCGGTTCTTCAGCGTAATCGAATAGAGCGTGTCGTTCTGAAACCCGTTCGAAGGCACGACGAACGAAAGGGCGAGAGAATCGACGGAACCGGCGGGCAGTTCCTCGGGGAGCGATGCGTCGAGCGCGATCTGGGCCGCGATCGATCCGTCCACGATCGGGTTTCCGGGCGAATCGAGCGGGAACGCGGACAGTATGGTTGCCGCGGGCGTGAACGTGACTTCCGATTCGGAACTCACGACCGCGTCGAGCACGAAGCCTGAAGGCGCGTTCAGAAGCGAAACATCGGCCGCAAGCAGCAGATAGATCGAGTCGGAGGGAGCCAGTGCGAAGTTCAGGTCCGACAGCACGATTCTTCCGTTCACGAACGCTCCGTCCGTGAGTAGAACGTCGCCCGCGCTCACGTCGCTCGAACGGTCCAGGTCGCGATAGACCGCGACGCTTTCGAATACGCCGTCGCGCTGCCCGATGTTCCCGATCGGGGAGGCGTCGTTCGCGAACGCGATCGATGTCAGCGTTCTCGTCTGCGGATAGAGGTTCGTGAAGCGGACGGAGAGGAGCGCGACATCCGAGGATCCCGGG
>JABDJQ010000634.1 GCA_013002425.1 Gemmatimonadota bacterium | reverse complement strand
CTCCAGAATCGTGCGAACCTCATGGACGAACTCGCGAAGATCCGGCGCGTACTCAAAAAGCACGGTGACGAATATCCGCACGAGACGTTTCTCGTGCTCGACGCGACGATCGGGCAGAACGCGCTTTCGCAGGCGCGGCTCTTTCACGAGGCCGTCGCGCTCGACGGCCTGATCGTGACCAAGCTGGACGGGACGGCAAAAGGTGGTATGATTCTCGCGGTTCGACAGGAAGTCGATCTGCCGGTTCGCTACGTGGGAGTCGGAGAGGGGATCGACGATCTCATGCCGTTTGCACCGGAGGAATTCGTGAAAGCGCTCCTCGACTAGGTGAATATGGGCGACGCGAAGCCGCAATACGAAGTCTTCCTGAAAGTAGCCGCCAGGCTTCAGATACTCGACGATCTCCAGGATCAGCTCGACGCGATCGCCGAAGGCGTGGTCGAGGCGCAGACGTTCCGGCGCGCTCTCATTTCCCTGCTCGACGAGAACTGGACGGTGATCCAGATCGGCTCCGCGGGGATCGCGGCGGAGGAACTCGAGCGCATCCGCGAGCGCCCGCCGCTTTCGCCCGAGCAGCGTCGCTCGCTGCTCGCGGAGAAGTACCGCATCGGCAACTCCTACTTCATCCCTCACTCGGAAGCATCGGCCCAGGAAATCCTCGCCAACGGCATCGAAAGCCATCTCGAAGACAAAGACTTCGTGGACTGGCATCCGGACGACGTGCTGTTTGTGCCGCTCTACGGCCGGCAGGGCGAGATTCTCGGCACTCTCTCGGTCGACGATCCGAACGACGGCCGCCGTCCCACGGCCACCTCGCTCCGCATGCTCGAACTTTTCGCGCGCGAGGCCGCCGTCACGATCGAAACGAGCATACTGAACACGGAACTCTCCCATGTTCGCATGTACCTCGAAACGCTGATCGAGAGCATTCCCGACTGCATCATCACGCTCGATCGCGAGGGGAACGTCGTGCTCTTCAACAGCGGCGCGTGCCGGCTCTCGGGATACACCGCCGACGAAATCAAGGGCCAGCCCGTCACGAGACTGTACGCGTCCGAGCAGCAGGCGAAAGAGGTCATGTTCATTCTGCGCAGCAAGACCGAGGAGGGCGAGCGCGGCCTTGTGACCGGCAAGGAGATCACGCTCAAGACGAAATCGGGCGAAGAGATCCCGGGGTCGCTTTCCGCTTCGATCATGCGCGACGAGAACGGCCGCGAGATCGGCACCGCGGGCGTGTGCAAGGATCTGCGTCCGATCCGCAAGCTGGAACAGAAGCTGATCAAGGCCGAGAAGATCGCGACGGAGGGCGAAGTGGCGACCCTCCTTTCGCACGAAGTGAACAATCATCTGACGGCGATTTCGGCTGCGGCCGAACTGGCGCGTTCGTTCTTCGCGAAGCCGGCCGTGAGGGAGGCGCTCTCCGCTGCGGGGCTCGAAGCGGAACTGAAAAGCGAGCAGGAACGGATCGAGACGATTCGGAGCGAAGCGCACGACATCAGCAATCTCACGGAGAAACTGCAGGTGATGGGGAAGGGGCGCGAGTACGAAACGACCACGTACGTAGAGGGCGTTTCGATGATCGATATCGATCAGTCGCTCGAGAAGATGGCCAGGAATCGCGAGATCCGGATTCTCGTCGCGGACGACAAGCTGTACATACGGCAGTCGCTCCGTGAGCTATTCGACGCGGACGGGTTTCTCGTGGACGATGTCGAAAACGGCGAGCAGGCGCTCGCGTGCCTGCGGCGGCTCAAGTACGATCTGCTCGTGACGGATATCAAGATGCCGGGGCTGAACGGGTATCAGGTGGCCGAAGGCGCGCTCGAACTCCAGCCCGAACTGCCGGTGCTGCTGATCACGGCGTTCGGATACGATCCGGACCATTCCGCCGTGCGCGCGCAGCGGAGTCCGAATGTCGCGGGAGTGCTGTACAAGCCGTTCGATCTTGGTAAACTGAAGAC
>JABDJQ010000633.1 GCA_013002425.1 Gemmatimonadota bacterium | reverse complement strand
GCTCTGCCCGGCGTTGATCATGCGCGATGTGACACAGTTCTCGATCGCGAGTGCGATGTCGGCATCTTCGAGCACGACATACGGGTCGCTGCCGCCGAGTTCGAGCACGGTCTTCTTGAGCGCCGCGCCCGCCTGCAGCGCGACCGCGCTCCCGGCCTTCGTGCTCCCTGTCAGCGTTACGGCGCGCACGCGTTTGTCGCGAATCACGGCGCCGGCCGCGGTCGGCTCGATCAGAAGCGTGCGAAAGAGGTCTTCGGGAAACCCGGCTTTTCGAAAGAGCGCTTCGATCGCGAGAGCGCAGCCCGAAACGTTCGCCGCGTGCTTCAGGAGCGCGGCATTCCCCGCCATGAGCGTCGGCGCGGCAAAACGAATGACCTGCCAGAACGGGAAGTTCCACGGCATGATCGCGAGCACGATTCCGATCGGCTGATACGCAATGAAGCTGCGGGCTTCGCCGGCAGTCACTTCTTCGTCCGAGAGAAACCCCTCGGCATGCTCCGCATAGTATTCGCAGACCCACGCGCACTTCTCGACTTCGAGAAGCGCCTCTTTCGTCGTCTTCCCCATCTCGCGCGTCATGAGATCGGCATACTCGCCGGCCTCGGCGCGAAGCAGCGCGGCCAGCCGCACCGTACATTCCCGGCGTATCGCGAAATCCGTGCTGCGCCATGCAAGAAACGCGTCGTGCGTGCTCTGCGTGATGCGGTCGACATCGCCCGCGGTCATCTCTTCGTAGGTTCGTATGAGTTCACCCGTGGCCGGGTTCAGGCTTTGCATGGGACGCTCCTTTTTCGGGAGCAATCAGCGTAGCAGAATCATCGTGCGGACGTCGCGCACCGCGCCGCTTCTGAGCACCGCGAAGTAGGCGCCGCTCGTGACCGTGCGACCGCCGTCATCGAGCCCGCGCCAGACGACCGAGCCGGGGCCGGCCGGAAGGAATGCGTTATCGATCAGCGTCGTGACCCGGCGGCCGAGCGCGTCGTAGATCGAAAGCGTGGCCCGCGCGGGCGCCGCAAGCTCGTAGGGAATCGTGACGGCGGGGTTGAACGGGTTCGGGTACGACGCGAGAAGCCCGGTGCGAGGCGGAACGGCGTTGTCGGCGTCGTCCGGAGCCGGGCGCGCGAGCTGCACCGTTACCTTCTCCGTATACACGACGCGGGTATCGCCCTCGACGATCAAGACAGGGCCGATCGTGACCGAAACAGGTCCGTCGGCGTTGCCCGCATGAGCGCCGACCGATGTCGCGACGGAGGACCCGGCCGTGGCCTTGTTCGCACAAACCGTGAAGCGAAGCCTGTTGTCGATCCAGAAGAGGGTCGAAGCCGTTTCGATGTCATCCGTCGCAAGCGTTGCGTCCTGCGGTATGGCGACGACCGCCGCGCCGACGCGGGGGCCGGCCCAGGAGAGCCGGGCGCAATGGTCCGCGTTCTCGACGAACCATGGCGGGGCCGCCTGCACGACGCGGAGCGGCGATTCCGGTTCCGATGCGAGCGGAAGACCGGAGGCCAGACCGCTCGTGACGGCCGGCGCGATCCGGTCGATGAGGGCGTCGATATCCGAAGGGTCGACCACGCCGTCCTCGTTCAGATCGTGCGCGGGAAAGTCCGCGTCGCTCGGAGCGAACGGGGCGTCGCCGAGAAGGGACACCGCCGCCGCGTCGAGATCGAGGAGATCGATGAGGCCGTCGCCGTTCCAGTCGCCGACCACGACGTCCGCAACGTCCGCCCCGTCCGCGGCGTCCGCCTGCGCCGGCGTGGCCAGCGCGCACAGAGTCGCGATCGCGGCCGCCGCCAGGCAGAGCAGCACCGCGGCGCCGAGATGAACCCAGGGTCCACGCGCGCGTTCGTCGGTCTTATGGGGCGAAGTCCGTTTCACGGACTACGTATCGGAAGATCACTGAAAAAGATGAAGGGGAATCGAAGAGAGAAAGGCGCGGCCGGTGTGGAGCGTTTCGCCGCTTTTTACTTCATCCGGTCGAGCATGTTGCGAATCCGCGCGGCGCCGTTCGGATCGCCGAGAAGCTGTTCGCGCACCGCCGAGCGCAGCGCGCCGGCGCCTTTCGCTTTCAAAACGGCCGGGCCGAAGCGCTCGGTGAGCACCCAGTCGACCATTTTGTCGGTCGCCGCCTCGACCTGCTTCGGGTCACTCGTGTCGACGTCGCCGACGACTTCCTTCAATCGCGCGGCCTGCGTCTCCTGCGCGGCGCCCGACTTGCCCGCCTTGTCGGCGGCATCGGAGCCCGCGGAGCCCGCGTTCTTATCCGCGCCCTCGAGCTTCTTGTCGAACTTGCTGTCGGCGCCTTTGGCTTTGTCCGGCTTGTCGTCCCCGGGAACTCTCCCGAAGTCGCCCGGCGGCGGTGTCCCACCGATTTTCATCCTGAACCCTCGCTCATGCTGAGCCTTCGTACTGCTTCAGAAGCGCCGGGGCCTAGAGCAGGCCGTACGACAGGAACTTCTGAATGGTGCGCGCCATCTCGCCGCCGTTTTCTCCGGACGGGTCGAGCTCGGTCGCTTTCTGAAGCGCCAGTTCCGCTTCATCGAGATGCTTCGAGAACGCCAGCGCCTCACCCAGGTGCGCATAGGCGATCGCGCACGTCGGATCGATCTCGGTCGCCTTCTCGAACTGTTCGACGGCGTCGTCGAACTCACCCTTCGCGAAATGAATCGTTCCGATCCCGATGATGGGCAGATGCTTGTCCTCGACAAGCGGAATGATTCCTTCGAACATCGTCTTCGCCTCGTCCAGGCGATCCGCGTCGCGCATCAGAAGCGCCGCTTCCATCAGAAAACGTTTCTCTTCACGACTCGGTTTCACGGCGAGTTCCGCGTTTGCCATAGAATCCACGCTCCTTCGAATTACTTGACGTTTCGAATAGCCGCCATCGAAGCTTCGTGCTTCGCCTTGTTGATGTTCGAGATCATGTTGATCGTCTGTGCTTCCTGCTGAATCTGATTCTGCAGCTGCAGCAGTTCGTACTGACGATTGAAGCTCGTGCTCGCTCCGGCCGCGCCGCCGCCGGCCACCGCGCCGATCGCGCCGAGAGCCGAACCCACACCCGGGATCGCGGAAGCCGCGCCGCCCAGAATGCTCGTGAACTTGCTGAACTTGCTCTGCTTGGGCGGGTCGAACTTCGTCAAATCCGCAGGATTGAAGTTTCCGCCTCCGACTCCACCGATACTCATGTCACTTCCCCTTTCGTGTTACGCCTGTTCATCCAGGAACTTGTCGCGGGCCTTGATCGTTTCCTCGAGCAATCCGATCGCGTATCCGTAGACGTTGATCGAATTCTGCGCCATGTCCTTCTCCTCGGGCGATCCGTTTTCGATCACGTGTCCGAGGGCCTGGCATGTCTTCGCGCATTTCTGGCGAAGCTCGACGAACTTTTCGTAGTCGGTCAGCAGTTCCTGAAATGTGGGATACTGCTGCCACTCTTCGATCTGACCTTGCTTTTGGTCTTCGGCCATCTTATCCCTCCACGGCAGAAGAAAGTTGCGTACTAACTCGTCATTAACTGCGTCAGGACCAGAACGCGCTGTTTGGCGTCCTTGTTGTCCGGATCGATGTCGAGAACGCGCTTCCAGGAGGCCAGAGCGGCGCTGTAGTCCGATCGCTCCTCGTCCTGAACCGCCTGGCCGATCGCGAACTGCGACTCGGCGTACCCGTCCCGACCCTTCACTTCCTTTTTCTTCGTGATGAAATGGGCGTCCGCAGCAGCTTTGTAGCTGCTCTTTTCGGCCGGAACGCCGTTGATCACCTGGTCCACCGCGCCCGCGATCTCTGTCACAAGATCCTGCTCGAGCGCGAGAAACTTCTCGGGCTTGCCCTTGAACTCGCCCGTAATCTGTTTGGCGACAATGATTTCGCCGGTCGCTGTATGCACCACGCGCATGTCGATTCGCACGTTTTTCTTGTCGAGCACCATGTACTGCCCGAACACGAAGCAGTGGGCGCCGAGCATGCTGCCCGCGCGCACCGCGGACTCCGCATCCATCATACCCGATCCGCCGAGTTGCACCTCTTCCACGATCTTCTCGGTGCGCTGGCGATCGACGATCTTGAGGTCGGTCGCAGCGGAGAGATCCGTGATGATCGAGTGGATCAGCGCGGGCCGGAACAGGTCGAGGTCGTAGTTCTTGAACCCCTTGGTATATACGGAGTTATTCTCGAAATCGCCGATCGCGATCGTCCGGATGTCCATCGTCCCCGGCATTTCGTCCTTCACCTTGTGATAGAGCTCGTAGACGGGAGGCGGGTACTTGCCTTCGGGCGTAAATCGCGCAGAATCATCGATTTCCAGCATATTGACGATCGCCTGGCGCGCGCCGGCTTCGTTCCCGTTCGACAAATGGCAGAGGGCCACGGTCTTGAACGCCTCGACGCGGGCGGCCCTGTCGGACGCCGGGTCTTCCTGCACGCGGCTCGCAAGCTGCAGCGCGCGGTCGAAGTTCAAATAGAGCCATTCATTGTAGGAGGCGACGGCCAGCTCCATCTGCGAGCCGCTCGAAGGGGCCCCGTAGCCGGCGCCGGCCGCGTAAACGAGGTCCTCGGAGCCTCCGGATTCGGTTTTCGACGATGCGCACGAGCTGAGCGTCATGGCCACGACCATGAAAATGACGGCGAGTACGATTCTCATTTCTTCCACCTGATGATTGACGTGAGACATGGATGATTCCTCCGGCCATATGGTTATGCCTTCTTTTCAGGCGAACCGCGGCCGAAGTTGCGGATTAATTGCGCTCGATCACCCTCTTTTCCTTCCAGTTCAAAACGAGCTGGTTTACGGACGATCCCGGCTTAACCGCATACTTCAAGGTAACATCCACCGGCGGGTTTGCCTTGTCGTTTCGCAGCCGGAGCGAGTGGGTCCCGCAGCTGAGGGTAACCTTCCACGGGGGCATTCCGCTCGCGTTGACGGGTGTGGATCCGTTATCCACATAGATTTCGACGTATCCCGGAACCGTGTTGATCGTATAACTCTTCGAAGGATAACCGCTTAGCGTTGCCTCGTGGACCGCGCCCTCTTCCGCGACCTCGACCGTGGCCTCGTAGCGCCGGTAGCAGTCGCCGCGGGTCAAAGCCAGCTTCACCGCCCCGGGCGAGTATTCGCTGAACGTATGCGGGGTCTTCTGGCCCGTGTCTTTTCCGTCGAGCGTGATCCGCGCCCCGGCCGGATTCGACCGGATCGTGAGCCCCGGTTCGGTCGGCGGAGGCGGCGTGCTCCGCTTCGTGAGAGCGAAATGAAGCGTGTCGATCGCGGCCACGGCGTTCACGACGACGATCGTGTCGAGCGGCGCGTACCCCTCGCGGGTCAGGCGAAACGTTTGCGGCCCCGACGGAATCTCCCGAACCTCGCAGTTCGTGGGCTGCGAGACGAGCGCGCCGTTGATCGAGACCTTCGCCCCGGCCGGATCGCTGAAGAGCCAGAGCGTCACGCGATGCGTCGGTTCGAGCTTCACGCTGACGGTCTGGTTCCGGTCGCCGATCACGACCGTGTCCATGTAGGCGACATGACCGTCGTGCGTCACTTCGAGCCTGTGCTGTCCGAGATGGAGCGGTTCGAACGTGGCCGGCGTCGGGCGCGCGGCGTAGCTGGCGCCGTCCCCTTCGAGCCGGGTGAGCGAAGCGTGCGCGCCCGCGGGCGTCGCGGTCACCTGGAG
>JABDJQ010000489.1 GCA_013002425.1 Gemmatimonadota bacterium | reverse complement strand
GGAGTACCGCGCCCCTCTCGACGTGGGTCTCATGAGCGAAGCGACGGAGCATATCGTGGGCGCGCTGGACGCCACCGCCTTTGCGGCGGCGACGCGCAAAGGAAAGAACAACGCGATGACGGTCGAGCGCGCCGTCTGGACGGACACGGGCGGGGAACTCATCTTCGAGATCACCGCGAATCGTTTCGTGCATCGTTTCGTAAGAACAGTAGTGGGAACCATGGTCGAAGTCGGACGCGGCGCGATGACGCCGGACCAGATTCCGGGTATTTTAAGCAGCAAAGATCGATCACTCGCAGGACCGACGGCGCCGCCGCAGGGTCTCTTTCTCACCGGGGTCGAATACGGGCCCGAGTGGGATGTGCAATGTTCACGGGGAGGCAATGATGAAGTTCTTTATCGACACAGCGAATCTCGACCAGATTAAGGAAGCCGCTTCGATCGGCATTCTCGACGGCGTTACCACGAACCCCACGCTGCTCGCGCGCGAGGGGGGGAATCCGATCGACCAGCTCACCGCGATCTGCGAGGTCGTGCAGGGGCCGGTGAACGGGGAGGTCGTGGGCGAAGACGCGGAGTCCATGATTCGCGAAGGAGAGAAGATCGCGAAGATCGCGCCGAACATCGTCGTCAAGATCCCGATGACGAAAGAGGGAATGAAGGCGGTCAAGCATTTCGCGGCGAAGAAGATCGAAACGAACGTGACGCTCGTCTTCTCGGCGAACCAGGCGCTGCTCGCGGCGAAAGCCGGAGCGACGTATATTTCTCCGTTCCTCGGGCGGCTCGACGATATCGGCCATATCGGGATGGAGATCGTGGAACAGGCCGTCACGATCTACTCGAACTACGGCATCGAAACCCAGGTGCTCGCCGCGAGCATCCGCAACCCGCTTCATGTAATCGATGCGGCGCTCGCGGGCGCGCATATCAGCACGGTTCCGTCGAAAGTGATCGATCAGATGTTCCGGCATCCGCTCACCGACAGCGGAATCGAATCGTTCCTGAACGACTGGAAGAAGCTCGGCTTCGAACTGTAGACCCCACGAAGGAGCATTGAAATGGCCCGCGCCATTTTCCTTCTGCTGTTCTGTTTCATTGCGGGGATCGCCGCGACGGTCGGGTTCGTGTCGATACGAGGTTCGTCTGTCGACGTTGCCGAACCCGAGCCGACGAACGGTCCGATCGCGATCGAGAACTCGCGCGCGCTCGACGTTTCGCGGGGGAGCGCGATCGTGGAGGCCGCGAAGCGCGTGAGTCCGGCCGTGGTTACCGTATCCGTGCTCAAGACGCGGGTCGTGCGCCAGGGGCCGCCGCAGAACCAGAGCGAACTCTTCAACCGCTTTCTGCGTGACTTCTTTCCCACGCAGCAGCGGCGCACGGAAGCGCCGAGCATGGGGTCGGGGCTCATCATCAACGCCGACGGCTACATCGTGACGAACGGGCACGTCGTGGACGGCGCCGAGTTCATCGAAGTGGTCCTGAGCGACGGGCGGCGGTACGAGGGCCAGTTCGTGGGGCTCGATCCCACTTCCGACATTTCGGTCATCCGCATTCAGGGGGAAGATCTTCCCGTGGCCGAACTCGGCGACTCCGACGATCTCCAGATCGGCGAATGGGCGATCGCGATCGGCAATCCGTACGGATATCTTCTCAACAACACGCAACCCTCGGTCACGGCCGGCGTGATCAGCGCGCTGAAACGCGACATCCATCTCGAAGGTTCCGCGAGCGGCAGCATCTATCGGGACATGATTCAGACC
>JABDJQ010000563.1 GCA_013002425.1 Gemmatimonadota bacterium | reverse complement strand
ATGGCATACCTCTTGCCCTTCATTTCGACACGCGATATGCGAGAGGGACTTACGCCGCCATGGAAAAGCCGAGCGAGAAAATACTGATCGTCGACGACGAGAGCAGTATCCGGAAGATCATCTCCTTCCAGCTGGAGAGGTCCGGATACGAGACGATCTCGGCTTCGAACGGACGTGAGGGCGTCGAGGCGGCCAGGCGGAACTCGCCGGACCTCATCCTGCTCGACCTCATGATGCCCGAAATGGACGGGCACCAGGTCGTGGAGGCTCTCAAGGCCGACTATCTGACGAGCCAGATTCCGATCATCATACTCACTGCGAAATTCGCGAAGTCCGACCGGATGGCCGGGCTTTCGGCCGGCGTGAACGATTACCTCACGAAGCCGTTCGAACTGGCGGAACTGCTGGTCCGTATCCGCAACGTACTCGACTGGAGCAAGAAGCAGCGGTCGGCGAACCCGCTGACGGGACTCCCGGGTAACGTGACGATCGAGGAACAACTCGAAAAAGTGATCCGCACCGGCGAGCAGTTCTCGGTCGTCTACGTGGACCTCGATAATTTCAAGGCCTACAACGACTACTACGGCTACAACCAGGGCGACAAGGCGATCCGGGAACTCGCCCGCATTCTGATCGACGGCAAGAAGCAGATCGGATGCGGCGACGAGTTCGTGGGGCATATCGGCGGGGACGACTTCCTCTATATCGCTCCGCCCGCGATCGCCGACGCGATCGGGCACTGGGTCATCGACGAGTTCGCGAAGATGCGGACGAATCTGATTCGACCCGACGACCTCCGCAAGGGACATATCGAAGTGCGCGGGCGAACCGGAGAGATCACGCGCTATCCGCTCCTCTCCGTAACGCTGGCGATCGTTTCGAACGAAGACTGCGAAATCGATCACGTGGCGAAGGTCGGCGATCTCGCTTCCGAGGTGAAGGTCTTCGGCAAATCGATACCGGGTTCCGTTCTCGTCAAGGACAGACGAATCGAAAAGAGCGAACCCGCGATAGCGACGGGAGAGGAGACCGAAAGTGCGAGCTGACCGAGCCGATCACAAGGCCCCGCCCACGGTTCTCATCGTCGAGGAGAATCCGCGCGTCGTGGAAACGATGATGCAGATGCTGAACACGTCCCGCTACTTCTTCGTCTTCGCGGAGAACTGGAAGAACGTCGTGGCGGAAGCCAGGTCGCACAGGCCGGACTGCATTCTGATGAACCTTTCGATTTCGCTTCTCGGCGGGAATGCGACCGCGCGGAACCTGAAGCGCGACAAGGTTACGAAAGACATACCGATCGTCGGCTTTCAGACACCGGCCGGCGAGTTCAACTGGAAACCGGCGGATCGAACACGTCTGTTGCAGCAGATCGATCTCGCAATGGATCGCACCGGGCGGCAGGGAGTCGCCGTGCAAACCGTCTCCGCAAAGGAGAGGAGGTGACTCTCATGAGTCGAAAGATCCTGATCGTGGATGATGAGGTCTACATCCTTCACATCCTGGACTTCAGTCTGGGTGCCGAGGGATACGAGGTCATCACCGCGGCTGACGGGGAAGAGGCGCTCGAAAAGGCGCGCCAGGAACGCCCCGACCTCGTGGTGCTGGATGTCATGATGCCGAAAGTAGACGGCTTCGAGGCATGCCGGCGTCTCAAGAACGATCCGGAAACGCGCGAGCTTCCCGTCATTCTGTTGACGGCGAAGGGGCGTGAAGTGGATCGGAAAATGGGAATCGAAGTGGGCGCGGACGATTACATCGTGAAGCCGTTCAGCCCGAGCAAGTTGATTCAGAAGATCGAGAGTTTTCTTTCCGTTTGATTGCCGGATGACGGCGGGTACTCATGAAAGACGCAACGCAGACAACGGAAGAGAACGTCGCCACGGCCACGGCGCCTCTGGTAAGCCAGTTCGAACTGAATCTGGACGCCTGGGCGAACCTGCTTTACGCGGGCCGTTACGACGAAGACGACGATGTCGACACGGAGAGTCTCGTGTGGCGTTCTCTCGAGACTCTGAGCCGGGTTTCCGGCGCGGACGGATGTTCGATCGCGCTGGCCGACTGGAGTCAGGAGCTGCTGGTCTTTCAGAACGGGCGCAAGGTGACGCGCCAGACGCACTCGCACGATACGATTCTCATGCAGGGTTCGCTCGGAGCGCAGGTTTTGAAGTCGGACGGTCCGCGGGTCGTGGGCGACATGACGCACGATCCGCAGTACCGTTTTCCCGACTGGATCCGGCAGCACGGGTTTTCCGCCGCGGGATGCTTCCCGCTCGGAGCGCGCGGCCGGATTCTCGGCGTGCTGACGCTCTATTTCCGGAGGCCGAGAACGTGGACGGATCCCGAAAAGGAGCTGCTGCGCGGAATGGCGCAGTCGATTTCGGCTGCGATCGACAATTCGCTGCTGCTCTCCGAGTCGCGCAACAACTCGCTCAGCACGGTGCAGGCTCTGGTCCGCTCCCTCGAAGCGCGGGACTCGGTCACGTCGCATCACTCTCTCAGGGTCACGCAATACGCGACATTGCTCGGCGAGCAGATGAAGCTTTCGTCGCGTCAGATGCGCGCGCTGCAGTACGGGGCGATGCTTCACGACATCGGCAAGATCGGGATCAGCACCGAGATCCTGAACAAGAAGGGACCGCTTACGGAAGCAGAGTACGAAGTGGTCCGGCAGCACCCGATCATCGGGGCCCGTATCGTGGAGAGCGTGGACTTCCTGCGTGAAGCGGTTCCCGTTATTCGCCACCACCACGAGCAGTACGACGGCAAGGGGTATCCGGACGGGCTCAAGGGTGAGCAGATCCCTCTGATCGCGCGTGTCGTCTGCGTGCCTGATTTCTTCGACGCGCTGACTTCCGATCGCCCGTATCGCGCGGCGCTCGACCCCGAAATCGCGATTGCCGAGATCCGCGAGGGCGCCGGCACCGCATTCGACCCCGC
>JABDJQ010000555.1 GCA_013002425.1 Gemmatimonadota bacterium | reverse complement strand
TGCGATGGGCGCTCTCACCGTGGGAATCGTCACGAAGCCGTTCGAGTTCGAAGGCCGCCAGCGCCTGCGCCACGCGGAAGAGGGCCTCGAAGAGCTTCGCGAAGCCGTGGACACGTTGATCGTGATTCCGAACCAGCGGCTGCTTGCGGTCGTCGGCGACGACGTCTCGCTCCTCGATTCTTTCCGCATGGCGGACGAAGTGCTCCTCCGCGCCACGCGCGGAATCTCCGAACTCATCACCGTACCGGCGCTCATCAACCTCGACTTCGCGGACGTACGCACCGTGATGGCCGGGATGGGTGACGCGATCATGGGTACGGGTGAGGCGATCGGCGAAGGGCGCGCGATCGAAGCGACGAACCAGGCGATCTCGAGCCCGCTGCTCGAGGACGTATCCATTGCGGGCGCCCGCGGCGTTCTGATCAGCTTCACCGGCGGACGCGACCTGTCGCTGCGCGAGGTGAGCGAAGCCGCGAATCTCGTCTGCGAAACCGCCGGACCGGACGCCCACATCATCTTCGGAGCCATGATCAGCGAAGAGATGGAAGGGAACCTGCGCGTTACCGTGGTCGCGACCGGGGTCGGTTCGCGCGAGCCTCAATCGAGGCGTGCGATTCCCGTCGAAAAGCGGGTCCAGGAGCCTCAGCCGGTTGCGCCGAGCGATGACTGGGATCGTCCCGCGTTTCGTCGCAGGGAAGGATTTCTGCCGCGCTGGAAATCGGGCCAGGGCTCTTCCGGGAATCCCGGATCGCAGCCGGGTACGCATCCGGGCGGCAATCCCAATCTGAATCAGAAGCAGGAGACGAAGAACCGCCAGGAAGTGAAGAACCGTCTGGCCGACAGGCCGAAGACGAAGAGTGGTCGCGACGATCTCGATCGTCCGACATTCCTCAGAGCCCACGCGGACTAGCGATCGGCCCCCGAAGGGGCGGGCCTGACGGAACCCAGGGGGAAAGCGAAAGCCCTGTCGATCTTGCGATCGGCAGGGCCGCTTTCTATCACACTTCGAACATGAGCCTATCGAAGAATCGTCATCTTTCTGCTGCCCTGCTCCTCGCCGTTCACGTAGAGCCGCGCGAAGTAAACGCCGTTGCCGACATCCTGCCCCGCGTCGTTCTGTGAATCCCAGCCCACGATATGCGTGCCGCGCGTCATGGTGCGGTTCAGCAGCGTGCGGACCTTGCGGCCTGCCACGTTGTAGACCTCGATCTGCACGTCGGCGGGACCGTTCGGGATCGAGAAGTCGATGGACGTGGAGCGATGGAACGGGTTCGGCGCCGCGCGCCCCAGCATCGCGTTCGATACCGGTCGCGAGGGGCTGGCGTCGTCGACGCCTGTTGCAAGCTGTTCGTATCCGCCGATCGTCTTCACGTACGCCACGATGAAGTCGATTTCATCGGAGTTCAAAATCGAGGTCACGCCGTGGAGATCGTTCGGATTGAGCGCCGTCGGCGAAATCGTCTGCTTGAGCGAGTTGGCCGCATGGTGATGGAAGTAGGGGCCCGTGTCCCAGACACCCATCAGGGACGGCGTGTCGA
>JABDJQ010000551.1 GCA_013002425.1 Gemmatimonadota bacterium | reverse complement strand
GGAAGAGCCCGGGCGATTCCAGTGGATCTACGACAAGCTCATGAGCCGGGATGATCGCTATTTTCACCTCGCCGACCTGCGTTCTTACTGCGACACACAGCGCAGGGCGCGTGACGAGTACGAAAACCGTGCGCTCTGGGCGAAAAAGACCATCCTGAACGTGGCGCGGATCGGCAAGTTCTCGAGCGACCGCACCATTCGCGAATACGCGGCCGATATTTGGGACCTCAAGAGTATCTAGGCGCCGGGCTGCCGTTCCCGGCAGGCCTGCCGCGCGGCGAAACCGCGGCGCTCGGCGCGGCCCTCATCTGGGCCTTCACTTCACTGTTCTTCGCGCGGGCCGGCCGGCTCATCTCCCCGATCGGGGCCAACACGTTCAAGTGCGCGGCGGCGGCCGTTCTGCTGACGCTGGCCCACTTTCTGATCGAGCGCACTCCGTTCCCTTCGGCCGCGCTCTCCGACTGGCTCATCCTTCTCGCAAGCGGCGTCATCGGGCTCGCGATCGGCGACTCCTTCCTCTTCTCCTCGTTCATCCGCATCGGCCCCCGGAAAGGGCTGCTGCTTCTGAGTCTCAATCCGCTGATCGGCACCGCCCTCGGCTGGATCCTGTTTCGTGAAGCGCTCGACGCGCGCAGCCTGGCCGGCATCGCCGTGACCATGACCGGCGTGCTCGTCGTCCTTTCACCGAAAGGGGGGTTCCGTTCGTTCGGCGCCGCTTCGGTCGGGGAGCGCGCGCTCCTCTACGGTGTGCTGTTCGGGATCGGGGCCGCATGCTGTCAGGCGACGGGGGCGCTCGTCGCGAAGCCGGCGCTCGCGCGCATCGACAATCTGACCGCCACGCAGATTCGCATGTACGGAGGAACGGCGGCGCTCGTCTTACTCGGCCTCGCGCGCGGACGCTTCGGACACTGGGCCAATCTGATTCGCGTTCATCGCCTGTTCCGGCCGTTGTTCGTCGCGAGTTTTCTGGGGCAGTTCGTGGCCGTGTGGCTCATGACGGTGTCGATCGACTACGCGCCCGCCGGCATCGCTCTCACGATTCTGAGTACCGCGCCCATCTGGCTCATTCCGCTCGGCGGCCGCTTTCAGGACCACGCGCCGACGCCGGGGGAAACGACGGGCCTTCTCGTCGCGATCGCGGGCATCGCCGTTCTGCTCATTCGATAGCGGTCTCGCCGGGCGCCGGATCGGCCGATTCCCCGTGAAGCCCCTTCCAGTACGCGCGCCATCCCCGTTTCAGGTCGATCAGCACGATGTAGAGCAGCGGGACCATCACGAGCGTGATCAGCGTGGCGAACAGTACGCCGAATCCGAGTGAAACGGCCATGGGCACGAGGAACTTCGCCTGCACGCTCTTCTCGAGCAGCAGCGGCATGAGGCCCGCGAATGTCGTCAGCGACGTCAGCAGGATCGGCCGGAATCGATGCGTGCCCGCATCCACGACCGCGTCACGCACGCGCTTCCGCTCGCCCCGATGCTGGTTCACGAAATGGACGAAGACGATGCTGTCGTTCACGACGACGCCCGTCAGCGCCACGACGCCGAACATCGACAGGATCGTGAGGTCGAGACGCATGATGACGTGTCCCCAGACCGCGCCGACCACGCCGAACGGGATCACGGACATGACGATGAACGGCTGCAGGTAAGAGCGGAACGGAATGGCCATCAGGCCGTAGATCACGATCAGCGCGAACAGGAACCCGCGCGCGAGCGCCTGCATCGTTTCGGCCTGCTCCCGCTGCTGCCCCTCGAGGCTGAAACGGACGCCCGTGAAGTCTGCCAGGATGCCCGGCAGCACGTCGGCCGCCATCTCCGCGAGGATCTGATTCGCGTTCCCCTTGCTGACGTCGATGTCGGCCGTGATGTTGACGGCGCGTTCGCGATCGACCCGCCGGATCGAAGCGTAACCGCGCCCCGGTTTCGCCTCGGCCACCTGTCCGAACGGAATCGCGAGCCCGCCCGCCGTGCGAATGCGCAGGTTCTCGAGGTCGCCGAGCGTGCGGCGCTCCTCGCGCGGGAAGCGCACCATGACACGCACATCGTCGCGACCCCGTTGAATGCGCTGCGCCTCCTCTCCGTAGAACGCCTGGCGCACCTGCCGCGCGAGATCCGCGAGCGTGATGCCGTACGCCTCCGCCGCCGGCTTCACGCTGAGCTCGAGCTCCGACTTGCCCGGGCGGAACGAATCGGCGATATCGAACACGCCGTCGTACCCCGCCAGCGCTTCTTTCACTCGTGCCGCCGCCCCCGTGAGCGCTTCGATGTTCTGCCCGCGGAGTTCGATGTTGACCGGATCGCCCGGCGAAAAAATGCTCGAAGAGTACGTAAGCTCCACGGCGTCCGGGATCGGGCCCACTTTTTCGCGCCAGCGCTGTGCGATTTCGACGCTCGGGATCGATCGCGACTCCGACGGCGTGAGTTCGAGCGTGATTTCGCCGAGATGGGGCGACCCGCTGACGCCGCTCCCGCCTCCGCCGTTCTGCTGCTGCGCGGACCGGAACGGTTGATTCCCGATGCCCGTATAGATGTAAACGATCGGCCCCGTTTCCTCGCCGTTCGCGTCGTCGGCGACCGCGCCTTCGGCGTTTGTCTCCTCTTTCAGTTCGCGCTGCAGTTCGATCGCGGCGCTTTCGATCCGCGTCATCGCCTCCTCGG
>JABDJQ010000533.1 GCA_013002425.1 Gemmatimonadota bacterium | reverse complement strand
AGTTTCCGCCGAGCGCGCGGCTCACGCTGCTGCTTCGCCACTACTATGAATCGGGCAGCGCCCAGACTCTGAACGTCGTGAAGGGGACGCTGGGCGGCATGTTGAAGGGCGGCATGTACGATCAGCTGGGCGGCGGTTTTCATCGCTACTCGGTGGACGAGAAATGGTTGATCCCGCACTTCGAAAAGATGCTCTACGACAACGCGCTGCTGGCGCCGGTCTATCTCGCGGCGTACCAGGTGACAGGCGAGCCCGAATATCGAAGGATCACCGACGAGATCCTCGCGTACCTAATGAACGAGATGTCGTTCGACCGCGGCGGATTCTACTCGTCGGAAGACGCGGACAGCGAGGGGGAGGAAGGGAAGTTCTACGTCTGGACGCCGGGCGAGATTCGCGCGGCCGTCGGGGAGGATGACGCGGACCTCGTGATGGCGCGCTACGGCGTGACGCCGCAGGGCAATTTCGAACACAACACGACGACGCTCTTTCTGGCGCGCACGATCGACAGCCTCGCGGCGGAGTTCGGGCGCCCGGAGCAAGCCGTGCGCGAGGCGCTCGCGAATGCCGACGCGAAGATGCTGGCCGCGCGCGCGAAGCGGATCCGGCCGGGGCTCGACGACAAGGCGCTGGCGTCGTGGAACGCGCTCGCGATCACGGCGTTTGCGCGCGCGGGGCGCGGACTGGGCGAAGCCCGATACGTCGAACGCGCGGTGAAGGCTGCGCGCTTCATGCAGGAGAACATGGTCAGGGGCGACATCCTGATGCACACATATAAAGAGGGCGAAGCGAAAATCCCGGGCTACCTCGACGACTACACGTTCTATGTACAGGCTCTTCTCGACCTCTACGAAACGACGTTCGATATCGACTATCTGGAGCGCGCGATGCAATGGAAGGACCGCACGATGGAGCTCTTCGCGGATCCGGCGGGCGGCGGGTTTCATTACTCGGGGAGCGAGAACGAGGAGCTGATTGCGCAGGCGAAGAACTTTTTCGACGGCTCGATTCCCTCGGGGAATTCGATCGCGGCCATGAACCTGGCGAGGCTCGTGCGCTTCACGGGGAACAAGCGATACGAGATGGAGCTCGAAAGCCTTTTCAGCACGTTCGCCGGGCCGATGAGCCGGAGCCCCGGCGGCACCGCGGCGATGCTGAACGCGTTCGCGTTCCACTACGAGGGCGCGCGCGAAATCGTGATCGTGGGCGGCGAAGACGACCCCGTAACCGGAGCGTTCGTCGAAACCGTGAGCCGGCGTTTCATCCCCGACGCAATCTTCGTATACTGGAATGGTAAGGACCGGAAGGCGGCGAAGCTGATGCCGGTCCTCGAAGGCAAGGAGAACGTGCGCGAACCGACCGCGTTCCTCTGCCGCGACTATGTCTGCGACGCGCCGATCACGTCGGCCGAAGTGCTCCGAACGGCGATGGCGGCGCCTTACGAAACGGGAGGAAGCGCGCGGTGACAAAAGACAACGGTTTCGAGCAGGCCGAGATCCTCGTCGGTGAGGAAGACGCGGGGACTCGAATCGACGTGTTTCTCCCCGCCAGGCTCGAGGGCCTCTCTCGCGCGATCATACGTCGCGAGATCGAAGAGAAACGCCTCCTCGTAAACGGCCGCCCGGTTCGCAAGAGCTACCCCGTGCAGGCGGGCGATCGCATCCCGCTCGCCTGGTATCACGCCCTTCGCCAG
>JABDJQ010000518.1 GCA_013002425.1 Gemmatimonadota bacterium | reverse complement strand
CTTCATGCCCTTCGGTATCGTGACGCTCCTGCTTCTGATGCTGATCGTCTGGAAGCGGCACCTCGCGCCGTTTCTGACGCCCGTTTATGCGCTCTGCAAGGGCGTGATTCTCGGATCGATCTCGCTTGCGGCGGAAACGCAGTTCCCGGGAATCGTATGGCATGCGGCGATTCTGACCGTGGCCGTGCTCTTCGTGATGCTGGTCGCGTGGCGCATGCAGTGGATCCGGGCCACGCACCGTTTCCGCGTCACCGTGCTTTCGATCACGGGCGCGATCTTCGTCGTCTATCTGATCAACTTCGTGCTTTCGTTCTTCGGAATTCGCGTGCCGTTTCTGCACGACGCCACGCCGATCGGCATCGGCATCTCGCTCTTCACGGCGACCATGGCGGCCCTGAACCTCGTTCTCGACTTCGATTTCATCGAACGCACCGTGCGCGCGAAGAAGAGCCCGAAGTATCTCGAATGGTATGCGGCGTTCGGATTCCTGATCACGCTGATCTGGCTTTATGTGGAGATCCTGCGGCTGCTGCAGAAATTCGGCCGCCGCGGGGCACTTTTCGGGGGGCGGTAAGAGCCGGAGGCGGCGGACGCACGCAGGCGCCGGGTAGTCCCGCCCCCGATTTGTCATGAAATCCGATTCCGGCTATGCTCGGTCCATGAATCGAATCAGCCTGGCCTTTATCGCTCTTTTCCTTTTCGCGTCTTCTGTTCTCGTTCCGGCCCGACCCGCGTCGGCCGGCCCCGTAATCGACGTGCTCGTCGACGGCCGGGAGCTGCCCCGCCGGCTGCTGCACGGCCGGACCACGATGGATCTCCCCGCCGGACGCTCCGCCGTGCTCTACGTGAAGTGGGTACCGGGCATTCACGCGCCGCGCGGCCCGGTCGAAAACCTCGCGGGCTTCGAAGTGCGGGACGCGGCCGGAGAAACGGTGCCGTGGGAGCGCGACTGGTCGGACCCGTTCCGTTTCTTCATCGACGCCCCGGAAGCCGGCCGCTACACGATCGCACTCACCTATATTACGAACCAGCCTTCGACGAACTCGCGCAGCATCGACAGCTTCGGCTACCCGAACCAGGGCGTCATCAATACGAACACGGTCGCCGTCTATCCCGAAGGACCGGCCGTGCAGGAGATCGAAGTGCGGCCGCGCTTTCTGCTGCCTCCCGGCTGGAAACACGGAAGCGCGCTGAAAGAAGTGCGGCAGGGCGATCGCGCCTCGCGCGGCGACACGCTCGTGTTCGAAACCGTGACGTTCGAAGACTACGTCGACAAGCCGCTGATCGCCGGGCGCTGGCTGAAGACGATCGAGCTCGCGAATACGAAGAACGCGCACTGGTATCTGCACGTTTCCGCGGACGAGGCGGAATCGATCCCGGACGACAACGATTCGCTGATCGCGCCGATTCGCAAACTCTGCCTCGAATCCGAAGCGCTCTTCGGACGCACGCACTTCGCCGACTATCACTTTCTGCTCTCGCTCTCGGACCATCACAGGCTCGGCATCGAGCATCGCAATTCGAGTCTGAACTCCGACAAGCCCGACACGTTCCTCGACAAGGAGTGGATCGACACCGGCATCGAAACGCTGCTCCCGCACGAAGTGATTCACGCCTGGTGCGGCAAGTACCGGCGCCCGGCCGGCATGATCGCGCCGGATTATCAGAAGCCGAAGGAGACCGGCGGGCTCTGGGTATACGAGGGGCTCGACGAGTATCTCGAGAAGCTGCTTGCGGCCCGCGCCGGTTTTCGAGACGAGGAAGTGACACGCAGCGCGCTCGCGTACGGTTCCGCGGCGATGATTCATCAGAAGGGGCGCGCCTGGCGGCCGCTCTACGACACGGCGAGTTCGGCCGGCATTCTGCGCGGCGGCTCGACCTACTGGACATGGCTCCGGCGCGGGCAGGACTATTACAATGAAGGCGTTTTCATCTGGCTCGAAATCGACGCGCGCCTGCGCGAGATGACGGGCGGCAGGAAGACCCTCGACGATTTCTGCGCGCGCTTCTTTTCGAACGGCGACCCCGGCGCGCACACGGTCGGTTTCGAGCGCGCCGAGATCGTGGGCATCCTGAACGACCTCGCTCCGTACGACTGGGCCGCGCTAATCGCGGAGCGCGTCGATGTCGCGCCCGGCGACAAGCTGCCCGAGGGGGTCGAACGCGCCGGCTGGAAGCTCGGCTGGAGCGAAGCGCGCACGCCGTCGATCAAGGAGATCGAAACGATCTACAAGTACGATCGCCTTTACGATTCGGTCGGTTTTGCGGTCGAGAACGACGGCAAGATCGGTTCGATCGTGCCCGGCAGCGCGGCGGAGCGCGCCGGCCTTCTCAAGGACATGGAAATCGTCGGCGTCGACGGGCGGCGCTACACGAGCGACCGGCTGATCGACGCGATCAAGAGCACGCCCGAGACCGGGCGGTTCGAACTGCTTGTCGACGAAGCCGAGCGCCTGCGCACGATCGCGGTCGAATACGACGGCGGGCTTCGCTACTACACGCTCGAGCGCGACGAATCGAAGACCGACTGGCTGAGCGAGATACTGAAACCGCGCACGAAGTAGGGCGCTGCACGGTGCGAGGTCGGCGCGCAGTGACGGGGGCCGTCCGCCGTCTCGACCCTGTCATCCCTCCCATTGACCGCCATTTCCCGCCGTCCTATAGTTACGCGGACGTGCCGCGACCCTATCCCTGACACAAGGAGACGTGATTGAGCGACTTGAGCGGTAAGATCCTCGC
>JABDJQ010000493.1 GCA_013002425.1 Gemmatimonadota bacterium | reverse complement strand
CTCTTCCGCCGCGCGCCGGAGCGTCGCGAACGGGTGCTTCGCCTTCCGTTCCGCCACTTCCTCGCGTTTGGTTTCGACGATGCGATCGAGGATCATGGCGCTACCCGCCCGGCAGGTTCGGGTTCGGACCTCCGAACGATCGAAGGAAGTCGAGTTTCGCGCGGGCGGCGCCCGAATCGAGCGCCGTACTGGCCTGATACGCTCCTTCGGGCAGGCTCTTCGCCTTGCCGAGCACGTAGAGCGCCGCGGCGGCGTTGGCGACCACCGTGTCGCGCGCGGAATGCGCTTCGCCGTCGAGAATGCGAATCGTGGCCTCGGCGTTGTCGGCCGGTTCCCCGCCCGCAATCGCGTCGCGCCCCGACTCGGGCAGATCGAAATCCGCGGGCGTGATCGTGCGCATCGTAACAGCGCCGTCCTTCAGTTCCGCGACGCGCGTTTTTCCCGTCAGAGTGATCTCGTCGGTTCCGTCCTCTCCGTGGACGACCCAGGCGGCTTTGGTGCCGAGCCGGGAGAGCACGTTCGCGATCGGTTCGGTAAGCGCCGGATCGTAAACACCGAGGAGTTGAAAACGAGCGCCGGCCGGGTTCGTAAGCGGGCCCAGAATATTGAAGATCGTCCGAACGCCCACTTCCCTGCGAGGGGCGATCGCGAATTTCATCGCCTCGTGAAGCATGGGGGCGAACAGAAAAGCGATCCCGCCATCGCCGAGACAAGCTTCGAGATCGGGCACCGAAAGTCGAATATTGACACCTAGAGCTTCGAGAAGATCCGCGCTTCCGCACTTGCTCGAAACAGAGTAGTTGCCGTGCTTCGCGACGGGCGCCCCGGCCCCGGCAGCCACGATCGCCGTCATCGTGGAGATATTCAGCGTGCCTTTGCGATCGCCTCCGGTGCCGCACGTGTCGAGCACGTCGTGCGTCGCGGGACGGATCCGCTTCGCCTTCTCGCGCATCACGGAAGCGGCTCCCACGATCTCGTCGATCGTCTCCCCCTTGAGCCGCAGGCCTGTCAGGAACGCCGCGATCTGCGCGTCGGTCGCGCGTCCCTCCATGATCGCTTTCATGGAGCCCTGCATCTCCTCGACCGTCAGGTCGGCGCGCTCGTCGATGATTCGCTTGATGCTGGCTGCGAGTGTGGGATCCATCTGCCGCTCGTTTGTCAGGACATTTCGAGGAAGTTGCGAAGCAACTGCTTGCCGCGCATCGTAATGATCGATTCGGGATGGAACTGCACGCCGTGGACCGGATACTCCCTGTGCTGGAAGCCCATGATCTCCTTGTCGGCCGTCCACGCCGTGATCTCGAGATCGTCGGGGAGGCTCTTTCGTTCGACGACGAGTGAATGATACCGCGTCGCTTCGAACGGGTTTTCGATCCCGCGGAAGATCCCGCGTCCCTCGTGAATGACGTGCGAGGTCTTTCCGTGCATCAGGGTCTTCGCGTGTATGATCTTTCCGCCGTAAGCTTCCCCGATCGCCTGATGCCCGAGACAGACGCCGAGGATCGGAATCCTGTCGCCGAGTTTGCGCACGACGTCGAGGCTGATGCCCGCGCTCTTCGGGTATCCGGGGCCCGGCGAGATCACGATCTGATCCGGTTTCTTCTTCCGGATTTCGGGAATCGTGATCGCGTCGTTCCGAATGACCTCGATCTTCTCGCCCATCTCGCCGAAGTACTGCGCGATGTTGTACGTGAACGAGTCATAGTTGTCGATCAGGAGAATCAACGGCGTTTCCTATTCGAGTCCGGCGGCCGCGCGCTCGATCGCGAGCTTCAGCGCGTTCGCCTTGCTGAGTGTTTCCTGAAATTCGATCTCGGGAACGGAGTCGGCCACGATCCCCGCACCCGCTCCAATATAGGCCCGGTCGCCCTTCACCACAATGGTCCTGATCCCGATGCACATGTCCATGGCGTCGGCAAAACTGAAATAACCGATGGCGCCCGCGTAAAGGCCGCGGCGCACTGGCTCGAGATCTTCGATGATCTCCATCGCCCGGATCTTCGGCGCGCCGGATACCGTGCCCGCCGGGAAGCAGGCGCGTACGACGTCGAACGGCGTCGTCTTCTCGCGCATGCGGCCTTTCACGTTCGAAACGATGTGCATGACGTGCGAATACTTCTCGAGCACCATGAGTTCGTCTGTTTCGACGCTCCCGTATTCGCTCACACGCCCGAGATCGTTCCGGCCGATATCGACCAGCATGATGTGCTCGGCGCGCTCTTTCTGATCCGCGAAAAGGTCCTGGCGGAGCGACTCGTCCTCGGCCTTGTCCTTCCCGCGGGGACGCGTGCCCGCGATCGGCCGAAGTTCCAGGTTGCCCGCGGACTCGCGAACGAGAACTTCGGGAGAGGACCCGATGATCTTGAGATCATCGAAGCTCAGATAGTACATGTACGGCGACGGATTGATCGTCCGGAGCGCCCGGTAAATGTCGAAGGGGTGCGCGGGGAGCGGAACGCTCATACGCTGCGAAAGAACGGCCTGGAAAATGTCGCCGTCGCGAATGAGCGTCTTGATCTTGCGCACGGCTTTCGCAAAGCCCGCCTTCGTGAACGTGCTCTGATAGCGCAGCTTCTTCGGCTTGCGCTCCGGCCGCGGCGGCTGCGCGACCGGGAGCTTCAGGCGAGCGATCACGTCGTCGATGCGTTTTTCGGCCTCGCGATATTCCTTCTCGAGATTCGCGCGCTTGCCGCCTTTCGCGTGAGTCACCACCTTCACGGTATGCGTCAGATTGTCGAACACGAGAATGGTTCGCGCATAAACAAATAGTGAATCGGGAACGTGCAGGTCGTCCCTGGTCTTCGACGGCAGTCGCTCGAACTTGCGAACCGCGTCGTAGCTCAGGAAACCGACTGCGCCTCCGTAGAAAGGCGGCAACCCGTCGATCTCGACCGGCTTGATCCTGCCGAAAGTCTTTTCGATCGGCTCGAGCGGATCCTTCGCGTCGACGACACGCGGCGCGCGGCCGCGTTTTCGAATCTCGGCACGGTCTCCGGAAACGCTCACGACCGTTTCCGGATCGATTCCGATGATCGAATAGCGAGCGAGCTTCTCCGACCCTTCCACGCTCTCCAGGAGGTAGCAGGGATCCTCCCCGGACACCTTCAGGAAGGCGGAGACGGGTGTTTCCATGTCGGCCAGTATTTCGCGATAGACGGGGACGAGCGTACCCCGCGGGGCGATCTCGCGGAACCGCCTCCAGGAAGGAGTGGTCATGATTCACCTGTGACCGGACGGTGAGATTCGTGCGTCCGAAAAACCGTTAACTGATTGTATCCTAGGGGGTTCAGTGTGCTATCCGAGCCCGGAGGTGTCAAGCGATTTCCCGAAACGGACAGCTGCTTTCACGCCCGCCGGAGGCGAATTCATACACCTTGTCCGGCCGCGCGCAGGATTTCCTCGGCGTGAGCGACGCTCGCCTTCTTTCCTCCGCCTCCCAGCATGCGCACGAGTTCGTCGACCCGCTCGGCGTCTTCCAGAATCGACAGCCTGATCAGCGTACGCCCGCCGTCCACTTCTTTCCCGACATGGAAATGACGCCGGGCCATTCCCGCGATCGAGGGAAGATGCGTAATGCAGAGCACCTGGCGCGCCTGCGCGACGTCCCGCAGCGCGAGACCGATCTTCTGGCCCACATCGCCGCCGACGCCCGCGTCGATCTCGTCGAAGAGCACGGTGGGCACGGGGGAAGAGTCCGCGAGCACGCGCTTCAGCGCGAGCATGATGCGGGAGAGTTCGCCTCCGGAAGCCACGCTCTTCAGGTCGCGTATGGGCTCGCCCACATTGGCCGAAAGCTGAAACCGTATGCGGTCGATTCCGTCGCGATCGGCGCGATACGGCTCACCGTCGATCACCACTTCGCCCGCAGCATCGGGAACGCGCGTCCCTTCGATCTCGAACCGTGCGCCCCGGAACGACAGATCTTCGAGCCCCTGCTCGATCCGTTTCGCGAGCTTCTTCGCGGTCGCCGCGCGTTTCTTCGAAAGCGTTTCGGCGCAGACGGAGAGAGCGATCGTCTTCTCCGCGACGTCCTTGCGCATCTTCTTCACGATTTCGTCGCTCCGGTCGAGTGTTTCGAGTTCGGCGTGCGATTCGTCGCGGTATTCGAGGATCTCGGGCACCTCTTTTCGCATCTTCCGTTCGAGCCTGATGATGATCTCGCATCGCTCGATCGCTTCTTCCAGGCGGCCGGCAGGCGCATCGACACGTTCTTCCAGACGGTCGATCGCGCGGAGCGCGTCGTCGATTTCCGCGAGCGCGCGCCGGCAGCCCTCGGCCGCCGTCGCCGCCTCGTCGCCGTAGTCCGTGAAGCGCTCGAGCTTGTCGGCGATCGTTCCGATCCGCTCGACGGCGGACCCGTCGTCCTCGTGCAGAGTCTGACGCGCCGCGAAAACGACCTCGCGCAGCTTTTCGGCTTCCTGCAGAAGACGGATTTCTTCTTCCAACTCTTCCTTCTCGCCCGGCCTGAGTTCGGCTTCATCGATCTCACGCACCTGCCAGCGAAGAAAATCCTCGCGCTCGCGAAGCCCGGCGATCCGTTCGTCCTCCTTCGCGAGCTGCGCCTCGGCATCGCGCCGCACGCGAAGCGCTTCGCGATACGCCTCGAGCTCGGCGTCGAGTTCACCGAAACGATCGAGATACGCGCGCTGCCGGGAGGCGTGCACCAGGCCTTCCTTGTCACTCTGTCCGTGGAAATCGACGAGCCAGGAGCTCCATTCGCGCAATCGATCGAGAGGGATCAGGCGCCCGTTCGCCTCGATACGCCCCCTTCCACTCGCGGGGATCTTGCGCTCGAGAATGAGCTCGCCGTCTTCCGCATAATCCGCGCCCGGGAAATCCGTGAGATCGGACACGTCGAACAGCCCCTGCAGCACGGCGGCTTTCGCCCCTTCCCGCACCGGAGAACGCTTCGACTTGCCGCCGAGCAACGCGTTCAGCGCCTGGAAGAGGATCGTCTTCCCGGCGCCCGTTTCGCCCGTAATGATATTGAGACCGCTCTCGAACTCGATCGTAAGACGATCGATGAGCGCGAAGTTCTGGATGCGAAGTTCTCGCAGCATGTTACGACTCCAAGGTCGAGTCCCGTTTTCCCCAGTACAGTTTTTGCCGAAGAACATGATAGAAACGAGGCCCGCCGACGCGGACCAGTCGCGTTACGAACGGAGCCATGAAAACGGTTACGGTCGTATCGGGCGTCAAGCGGTAGAGCCTCTGGCCGTCGACCGTAAGCTCATACTTCTCCCGCCCTTCGGGGAACTGCACGCGGACCTCTTCGTGCTGCGGCAGCACGAGCGGACGAATCCCCAGCGTATGGGGACAGATCGGCGTTACGAGAATCGCGCGCATGTCCGGCGAGACGATCGGTCCTCCCGCGGACAGATTGTACGCGGTCGAGCCGGTCGGCGTCGCGAGAATCAAACCGTCGGCCGTGTACGAGTTGATCTTCTCGCCTTGCACGAATGTCTCGAAACGACCGATGCGCGTGGCGTCGGCGCGCGAAATGACCGCGTCGTTCAGCGCGGAGAACGAAATCGTGTCGCGTCCGGGACGTTCGATGCGACCCCCGAGATTCATGCGTTCGGCGATCTGGTGTTTGCCCGCGGCGACGAGGTCGAGCGTTTCCGCGAGCTTGTCGACGGAAGTCTCCGCCAGGAACCCGAACTTGCCGAGGTTCACGCCGAGGATCGGAATCTGGCTCTTTCCCACGATCCGCGCCCCGCCGAGCATCGTGCCGTCGCCCCCCAGTGTCACGAAAACCTCCGAGCGAAGCAGCTCGCGATGCAACTCGCGCGGCGGATGCTCTTCGCGGTTCAGGACGAGGTCGTGCCCCCGCTCGGAAGCCCACGCTTCGAGTACGCCGATCGCGCGCTCCGCGCCCTTCTTGGTCTTGTTGGCAATGACTGCGACCTGCATGACGCCCGCCTAGTGAATTCGTTCTACGATGTAACGCGCGAGAACGGCGAGGTCGCCGCCCGGTGTGTCGCACGGGAGTGCCCGAACCGCCTCTTCGACGAGTTCCCGCGCGCGGCTGCGGGACCGGTCGATTCCGAGAAGTCCCGGATAGGTCGCCTTCCCTCGCGCGGCGTCTTTTCCGACTCGTTTGCCGGCCTCTTCCGCGGTGCCCGTGACATCGAGCAGATCGTCGGCGATCTGAAACGCGAGGCCGATCTTGCGGCCGTATTCGCGAAACGCCGCCGTCGTTTCATCCGATGCCCCGGCCGCCATCGCGCCGAGCGCGGGGGCGGCTTCGAGAAACGCACCCGTCTTTCGCTCGTGAATCGTTTGTAGTTCAAGGATCGAAAGACCGTTTTTCTTCTCGGCGTCGAGGTCGAGCATCTGCCCTCCGATCATGCCTTCATATCCGATCGCCCCCGCATGGGTCGCAATCATCGGGCAACGGACTGTCGGCTCGATTCCGGAAGCCTCGGCGAGGAGCCCGAACGCGTGAGTGAGAAGCGCATCGCCTGCGAGGAGCGCCGTGGCCTCGCCGAACGCGACATGGCATGTGGGGCGGCCCCGGCGCAGATCGTCATCGTCCATGCACGGCAGGTCGTCGTGGATCAGCGAGTAGGTGTGGATCATCTCCAGCGCGGCCGCCGCCTGCGCCGCGGCTTCCGAACGCCCTCCCGCCGCTTCATGGGCGAGCAGCAGCAGAATCGGCCGGATGCGCTTCCCCCCGGCCGTCAGCGAGTACCGCATCGCCTCGACGACACGGTTCTCGGCACGGGAGCCGTCAAGCGCTTCGCGGAGCGCCCGCTCCACGCTGTTTCGATGCGTTTCCCAGCGTGCCGGGGCCGCGTTCACGAATCGTCGCTCCCCTCTTCGAAGAGCGTCTCCTTGAAGGAACCGTTCTCCTCGATCAGCTTCGTTACCCGAAGCTCGGCGCGGTCGAGTTCCTTCCGGCTCTCCTGCACGAGTTTCGTTCCCTCTTCGAAGAGCTTGATCGATTCGTCCAGGCCCGCGCCTCCCGCTTCGAGCGTCTTCACGATCTCTTCGATCCGTTTCATCTTCGCATCCCAGTCGATCTCTCTGGTTTCCTTCGTCATGATTCCTTCGTCTCCCCGGGGG
>JABDJQ010000482.1 GCA_013002425.1 Gemmatimonadota bacterium | reverse complement strand
GCGGGTACTCGAATGACGGAGGCGACTGCCCGTTCGGCAGGTTCGTCCCGAGAAAACCGTTGTTGTTGACCATGAGCCCGATCAGATTGATGTCCGTGAACTTCGCGTCGGGCTGCGACTGCTGCGCCTCCGCGGGTGCGGCAACGAGCGCCGCGAGCAGCAGCAGGCCGCCTGCAAAGGATGCGATCGAACGGGTGTCTTTCTTATATGCCATCGGTCAATCCGTGAGTTTCGGGAATTCGAAAAGAACCAGCTTCTCTTCGGCCTGATCGTAAACGTAAACCAGGGTGTCGGTCGCGGCGATCGTGGTCGGCGCGACGGCCAGGCCCGGCGCGTTCTGATCGACGCGCGTCTGGAACGTGAGGTCCGGCCTGTACTTCAGAATACGCCCGTTCCCCGTATCGGAAATATAGAGAAAACCGCTGGGGTCCGTCGCGACACCGCCGGGATCGAGCACGAGCTCCTGCGAGGGCGTGCCGTCCTCCACAGCGTCGGTGCCGTCGATCGCGTCGAAGCCGCCGTACTCGACGTCGGGATCCGTGAACTTCACGCGATCCTGGTCCGCGTCGATGAAGCCGAGGAAATCTTCGGAGACCGTGAAGTCGGAGATATCGACGCCGAAACCGAAGCCCGTCCCCGTGCCGACCGCCTCGAAATCGAACTGCCCCGTTTCATCGTATTTGCGAATGAACCACGTATCGGTCGAGTCTTCGTAGAGGGTGTCGATGCCGATCGGCGTGAGTCCGTCGAACTGGCCCGGGAACGTCGGATTCTCGACGAAATTCGTATCGTACTGAATGATCTGATGCTCCTGGAACGAGAAGCTGCGGCCGGCCACGAATACCTGGTCGTCGTCGTCGGCTTCGAGTGCGCGAAGATCGACCGTGCGGATCTGGCGCCGGATGTTGGCGGAGTCGGCGCCGGGTTCGCGCCAGAGCGTATCGACGAACGACCAGACCGTATCGGACCAGGCGGCCGTGACGCTCTGCTGAAAGAGATCGTAGAGCCGGACTTCCGGTCTGGTCTCGGGGTACCCGTCGGTCAGATCGAGCACCCAGATCCGGTCGTCGGAACCTTCGTCGAGCTTGACCGGGCGTTCGAGTCCGTCCAGCGTCTCGCGCGCTTCCGCGAAACGAGTGCCGTCACCCCCCGTTCCCCCTTTGGCGCGATACCGCTTCACCGTGGCGCTGTCTTCCGCCATGTACACCCACTGCGCGCGCGTCACGAGTATGTCCGTGATGGCGCCGAGGTTCGTCCAGGTCGCGTAGACGAAGTAGTTCTTGAACGGAATCTCTCCGCTGTCGCCTTCCTGCGGAAGATCGATCTTGTTCCCGCAGCCCGACGCCAGCAGCAGACACGCAATCATGAGCATGGTGAGCACTCGGTTCATCAGAATCGAATCCCCGCTGAAATGCGATCGATCCGTCCCAGGTGCTCGGTCTGCGTGAACGCGTAGTCCACGCGCTGCCCGATGCCCCCGGTGCGGAGAATCACGCCGAGGCCGCCGCTCCATTTGAGCTCGTCGGCGTTCAGGTTATATCCGGTCCGAAGCGCCAGCATCTCCATGTACGTCAACTCGGTCGCGACGCGGTACGTTTCGGCGTTGTCCGGCGGGCGGTTCATCTCGACGGTGGCCAGATGCTTGAAGTCGTGCTGCTGCCAGAGGATGCTGCTGAGGCCCGCCTTGAAACTCGTCGGCGTAGAAAACGACTCGTATTCCCGTTCGATCTCGAATCCGGCCGAGGTCACTTCCGTAAACGTGCCGTCCGGTTTCCAGTCGGGTCCGAAGTTCGTGAGGGTAACGGAGAAGATCGCGTTTCTGACTCCCAGACGATAGAAGGTCCCGAAGTCGGCCGACCACGTGTCGACGCTCGGCGCGCCGATCGAACCGCCGTGATCCTCGCGGATATACTTGACGCCGAAACCGATCGCCAGTTTGTTCGTGAACTGTCTCGAAGCGGCCACGCCGACGAACAGATCCGAGTACGTGAATCCGCGTCCCGTTCCGGTCGGCTGCTCTTCGGTCGTTTCGAGTAGATCCGTGCGGAGCGTCCCGATATGGAAACCGACTGTCGTGTTCATGAACTGCGGCGTGGGCTGCACGTAGGCGACGTATTCGTAGTCGATGTCGGCCACCCACGCGGTATGCGAGAAGTAGATTTCGCGCTCCGACAGATTCGAAAGTCCCGCGGGGTTCCAGAAGATCGTGGAGGGGTCGTCCGCCACCGCGATGAACGCTTCGCCCAGTGCGACCGCCTTCCCCCCGATTCCGATCTTGAGAAACGATCCCATGTTCGTGCCGACACGCTCTTCTCCGAAATCGGACTGGGCGAAGGCGCGTCCGGGCGCGAGGCCGATCATGAGGAGTGTCACGGCGAGCGCCGCGGTTTGAATTCTAGAATTCACCGGAAATCCCGAGCCGGATCGAACGAGGCCGGCTGTTGAACGAGGGGTCAGAGTATTGCGCGAGATCCGTCGGAGTGAGTTCACGATCGAGGAAGCCCTGGCCGAACTCGTACCCTTCTCCGGTGATGGAGTCGATTCTGCGCGGGTAGATCGTGTTGAAGATGTTCCGGATCTCGAGGAGATAGTTCAGCTTGCTCCCGAGCATGTGGAAGCCCTTGCGATAGCGCAGATCGAATGTCGTTTCGAACGGGGCGTTGGCGGAGTAGCGCGTAGCCGTTTCCTCGTCCGCGTTCGTAGTGGGCGTATACGCGCGCCCTGACTGGATCCAGAAGTACACGTTGAGAGACCAGTCCTGCGGAAGCGTGTACCCCATTACTTTGGGCGGTTCGGTCTTCGCCCCGACCGACAGCGTGACGTCGAGCGTGAGCTTGTGCGGCCTGTTCCAGTAGAGGAACTCCTCGTCACGCCCGATCTGCGTGAACGAGCCGAACGTTTCCTGCAGCAGGTTCGACCCGTTCGGATCCGAAGCCTTACCGGTCACGGTCGAGAAGGTATAGGCGGCGCGCGCCCAGAGATACTTCGAGCGCTTCTTGCGCATCTCGAGTTCGATCCCCCGGGACCGGGCGAAGTCCTCATTTATATAGACGAAGAAGTCGGAATCACCGGGGCGATCGAAGCGCACCGAAGTCGGATAGTCGTAGATGTCGTTGTAGAAGACCGAGAAGTCCATCGCGAGATCTTTCGTGAACTGATGCCGCGCCCCGATCTCGTACTTCACGGTTCGCTTGGAATCGAGGTTCAGGTTCCCGATGAGCGGGAAGTCCTCGGAGGAGACGGACGAGAGCTTCGAATAGACGTAGTAATAATTCGGTCGCTGGGAAAAGTGACCGTAGTTGAAGAACAGATGGGAATTGTCGGTGATGGGGTGTGACACCTGGAAGCGCGGGAGCAGTTCACCCTTGAACTTGCGCCCGAAAATCGTACTCGAGTTCGCGTTGAAGTCGTCGAGCAGGGCCTGGTTGAAGGCTTCGCGGCTCGTGTCTTCGAGCGCGCGCTCCGCCGCGGTCCCCGGAAACCAGTAGTCGTAGCGGAGGCCCACGTTTCCGATGAAGCCCTCGAAGTTGAACTTGTCCTGCACGTACCAGGAGCCCGTAGTCGGGTACACCTGCCAGAGATCGTGATTGAGCCCGAGGCCGTCGGGATCCTGCACCCACGGCTCGGCGATCGTCACGAACTGGATGTTTTCGTACGAGGTTTCGATCCCGGCCTTGAAGCGGTGATGTTCGTTCGGTTCGTAAGACACGTCACCGTAGCCGACGTATGCTTCCGTGTAGCGGTTGTGCCAGACGTCGTTGTCGCCCGTGTTCACGAAGAACGGATCGTCCTCGCTCACGGGGAGATCCTGATCCTGCGGCTCTTCGTAGCTGAACCACGGGCGTCCGTACACGTTCTGGAAGAACGCGCTGAAGTTGCGCGAAAGCCTGAGAGTGGTCGCGAGGCGGCGATTCCAGATATGGCGCCAGTCGAACGTAATCGTGTTCGTGTCGTCCGTATAAGTGTAATCGTGATCCTTGCGACGGCTCCACTCGTAGTTGTAATTCGACGTCGCCTCGCCCGGGTCGACGACGTCGACCAGATTCGAACGGAAGAAGCCGTGATCGATTTCGAGCTTCTTGTTGAAGGACAGATTGACTTTGTCTTTCCCGCCCGGCTGCCATGAAAGTTTGTAGAGACTCTGCCACCGGTTCTGGTTGCGCGGAGTCCAGAAATCGTTCGAATAATTGATGTCGGCGCCGAGAAAACTGTCGACGTAGTTGGAATTCAGAGTGGTGCTGCTTCCGTCGGCCGCGCGAACGTCGAGATACGTGTCGTCGAACTCGCCCGACACCGTCCAGAAGAAACTGAGCTTGCCCGGCACTTTCCAGCCGAGCGGCTCGAGCAGGTACTTGCTGATCGGCTCGGGACCTTCCATCTGCACTTCGAAGTTGTCGAGGTCGAAATTGCGGTAGGTTTCGCTCACCAGCGGCAGGTGGTCCGTCTGGTATTCGCCGTAGCCGGCGAACTTGTTCGCGCCGTCCTTGGTCTGGATATCGATCACGCCCGCGAGAGCCTGCCCGTATTCGGCGTCGAACCCTCCCGTGATCACTTCGACGCTCTTCACGGCGCGCGCGCTGATATTGCCGGCCGAGCTCCGTCCCGTGATCAGGTCTCGCACGACGACGCCGTCGATTCGATAAACGGTGTCCTCCGCGCGCCCTCCGCGAACGTAGAGCCCGTCGTCCTGCTCGACCACGCCGGCCTGCTTGCTTACGACTTCGTTCACGACCGTGACGGCCATCGCGTCGATCTCTTCGGATGTGATGAAGCGCGAGGTCGTGGCGACTTCGACGTCGACCAGCGTCCGGTCGCCGGACACTTCGATGACCTCCACCTCCCGCACGGCGATCGGCTCCATTTTTATCTGGAGTTTGTTCGAGAATCCGGCCTCGACCCGCACCTGATCGATCAACTCGCTCTTGTAACCCATGCGGTTGACGCGGACCTGATAAATACCTTCGGGAACCTGAACCAGCAGGTAGGAGCCGTCCGCTTTCGAGATGGCTCCCTTCCCCGTTCCCATGAGGATGACGTCGGCGAACGCGATCGGTTCGGCGGTTTCCTGGTCGATGACGCGACCCTGGATCGAGCCGATGCGGTCCTGGGCCCGAGCGAATTCGGGTGTAAGAAGAGATACGGTCGTAGTCACGAGCACGAGAAGAAGAGCGATGTTGCGAACCGATGGCTTCATGAAACTCTCGAGAAGACCGCACGCGCCGCTTCGGAGCCGCGTCGATCCCCGGAATTGCGTCGGTTGACGGATACGGGGGTACTGAGCGAAAATCTTGGGCCAACTATACTTGCGAGTCAGAATGACGGCAAGCGATTCTTTGTCCGGAAGGGTGACTTCATGAATCTCGAGAAACAAATCAAGGAAGCGACTGATTTTCTGAGCGTTCGATTTCGAAAGAACGCCCCCGCACTCCGTGCGACCCCGTCGGTCGCTCTCGTGCTCGGATCCGGACTGTCCCCTCTTGCGGATCGAGCCGAGACGATCGCGACGGTGCCGTACCACGAGATTCCGGGGTTTCCCCCCTCGACGGTACAGGGCCACGCGGGCGAACTCGTCCTCGCGAAACTCGGCGGCGTTCCCGTGATCTTCCAGCGGGGGCGAGTTCACTACTACGAAGGGGGATCGCTTGCGGAAGCGACGCTTCCGATTCGCGTTCTCGCCCGTCTCGGGGTGAAGCGTTTCGTGATTACGAACGCGAGCGGCGGGATCCGGGCCGATCTCGAACCGGGCGATCTCGTCGTCGTTTCGGACCACCTGAACTTCATGGGGACCAACCCGCTCATCGGCTATCTCCCTGTCAACGACGAGCCGCGCTTCGTCGACATGACGACCGTCTACTCGAAGCGCCTTCGCAAGATCGCGCTCGAGGAAGGGAAAGAGATGGGGCTCCCGCTCAAGGAGGGAATCTACGCCGCGCTTTCCGGGCCGAGTTACGAAACGCCGGCCGAGATCCGTTTTCTCCGCACGGCCGGCGCCGATCTCACCGGCATGTCCACGGTGCCCGAAGTCATCGTCGCGTCACAGGTGGGGCTCGAAGTGCTCGTGATCTCGTGCGTTTCGAACAAGGCGGCCGGCACGACCGGTGAGGCGATCACGCACGAAGAGGTGATCGAAACCTCGAACCGCGTGAGCGGACCGTTCTCGGAACTGCTCGGGCGCATCGCGAAACGACTCGACGAACTCCCCTCCGACTAGTTTCCGGAGCGCAGCTTCCAGAGGCTCTGCAGCGTCTCTTCGAGAGTCTTCCCGAGCGCTTCCGGCCTGTCCGTCACTTCTGGCTCGTTCGGAAAGACCGCGTACGGCACCCTCTGCCCTTTTACGTCGATATGCCCGTGGCGGTCGGGCGCGATGTCGTGCCAGTCGTTCGTCTTGTAGTAGAAGTCCATCTTGTCGTCCGGCAGCGAGTGGTGAAGGATCGATCCCTCCTTACCCGGACGCGCCCGTCGCTGGTTCTTGCGAACCGACTCTTCGTACGACACCTCGATGTACACGATGCCCGCGCGCTTCAGAATGTCGTCTCCGAGATACGAGTACGCTTCGGCAAAACCGTTTTCACCGCCGCGCGAGAACTCGATGATCGTCGTCGTCGTCTTGTGATAGTCGGGATTCTGTGCCTTGATGTCGGCGTAGGCCGCGGCCAGCTTCAGAATGAAGAAGTTCCACAGGAAGTGATCCTTGAAGTAGTACTGGTCGTCCGTGAACATGCGTTCCTGGCCGTGCTTCTGCAGGATGTCGTCGTCGAGAAAGCGCTCCCAGAGAACCGGGAAGTCGTCGAGTTCTTCGAACTCACCGATGTGAAACCGCTCGAGGCGTTCGTTCACGGGCACGCTCTTCAGATAGTCGATGACTTCGGATTTCCCGGCCGCGGGCCGGCCGTTCAGGATGATGACTTCGAATTGGTTCTTGCTCATTCGTGAGTGTCTCCCGTGAGTGCTAATGATGTTCGAGCGAACGCCAGTCCTGCAGTACGACGAGGTCGTCCATCGGGAAGTTTTCGCCGAGGATGGCATCGATCTCCCGCAGGCTGTCCCGGATCAGCCCGACCTTCTCCGGATAGGGAAGGAAGGCGCTGCGGAATCCGTTCAGCAGGATGTGACGCAGTTCGTAATGATTGAGACGGAAAGTACGACACGCGCGATAGAGCTCCCGCGTGACGTTCGTGTTGGAAACGAGCCTGCTGTCGGTATTCAGCGTGACACGCAGGTTGTAGTCGAGATACTGGCGGAACGGATGATCCTGCAGGCGTTCGACCACGCAGGTCTGCACGTTGGAAGTCAGGCAGATCTCGAGCGGGATCCGATGGTCGCGCACGTAGTCCATCAGCGAAGCGTCTTCGAGCAGTCGTGTGCCGTGCCCGATCCGATGAGCCCCGCAGTAGTGGATCGCCTGATGG
>JABDJQ010000458.1 GCA_013002425.1 Gemmatimonadota bacterium | reverse complement strand
GCAGAAGCGATCCGCGGGCCGGAGGCTCGGCGCCCGCGGGAATGCGGATCCCGATGTGCTCTTCCGTTACATGCTCGACGAAGTAGTCCGGATGCCCGAGCACGAAAGCGACGGGCGCGCCCGCTTCGGCCGCGATCCCTTTCGAGCCGCAGTCGACCGTGATCCACCCCGGTCGCGGGAAGCTGATGACGCGGACGAGCACCGTGGCGCCGGGCAGAAACCCGAAATCGGGCATGAGCTCCTGGCTGCGGGCGTCGTGCAGTTGCGCCGTTCCCGCCGAGATGCGATGCACCGTGCTTTCGAGTGCGGCGAACGGCGCGAACCGAATGCCGTCTTCGAGAACCGGCGTTCCACTCGTGAGAAGTTCGGGAACGGGGATGCCGGCGGCTTCGATTGCGCGGACGATCGCGCATGCCGTTTCGTAACCGCGCGCGGCGGCCCGGGAACGCTCGTTCGTGTCCGATACGCCGAGCATGTGGCCATCGTAGAAGTGGACGCCCCGGAACGACTCGATCGCGCGTGTCACACGGACGATTTCGTCGGTGCGATCCATCGGAATGCCCGTGCGATTCATGCCGGAGTTCACGTCGACGTAGAGGCCGATCGATCCGTCGATCGCGCGCGCGTGGTCTTCTTCTTCCGTGAGCGTGGAAAGCGTGTGCCGCGGAAAGCGAGCGGCCAGTTTACACAGCCGGTCGAGCGCCGGCCCGTACAACGTGTAGGCGACCATGAGATCGATCGGCAAATCCGCCTCTTCCGCCGCGCCGAGAAAAACTTCGGCTTCGCGCAGGGTCGCGCACTTGAAATGACGAATGCCGAGGGCGAGCATTTCGCGAAACACGTGCGGAGACTTCGACGTCTTCATGTGAGGGCGCCACCGATTCGGATCGTCGCCGGCGCACGCGATCACGCGCCGCAGGTTATTGCGAATCGCCGCGCCGTGAAAGACGAGCGCCGGAGTCAGGACGTGGCGCACGGATTCCTCGGGAACGAGATAGTCGGATTGCTTCAGGTGTTCGAACATGGCTTTCATTATATAGGCGCGCTCCGAATTGATCTATGGGCGTGCGCCGCCGCCGTGATACGGTTCCGCGCATGCTTCGAACGTGGTTTCAGCGAAAAAATGCCGTGGCGCTCGTTGCCGGCGTCCTGATTCTCGCGGGCCTGCTTCTCACGCTCCGCCTCACAATCGTGACGCGTGACGAACCGTGGTTCATCAGCGTACTCAAGATCGACGGGCCGTCGTACATCAAGGGAATGGAGTCGATCGCGGAGAGCGGCGATTTTCTGAACCTCGAAGACATCTATCACTCTCCCGGCTACCAGATGTATCTCGGCGCGATCGACCGGCTCTATCCGTTCGAACGCGGGCTCTTCTTCGGACTCAAACTGCTGAACGGTCTTCTGTTTCTCGGAACGATCGCGATCACGGTTTATCTGGGCGAGCGACATGTTCGCCGTAATGCGGGGTGGATCGCCGGCGCGATTCTCGCGCTCTCGCTCGACTGGCAGGTGTACGCCAATCTGCTGCAGGGCGAGGTGCTGCAGGGGTTCTGCTTCGCGCTGTTCGCGTGGATTCTGATGAGGGAGGCGGCCCGCGTTCGGGCCGATGGCGAAACGGCACGAGTCCGACGCAAGTTCGCGCTCCCGGCCGCTTCGCTGCTGGCCGCATTCCTGACGCTGCTGCAGGTGCGCTACTTCCCGCTCGTACCGTTGTCGACAGCGGCGCTGCTCCTGATACCGGCGGCCGGCGGTAACGGCAGTGCGGCGTCGAGGATGCGCGCCGCCGCGTGGTTTCTCGGGCCCTGTCTCGTCATTCTCGGAGCGTGGTCATGGCATCAGTCGGGGCGGGAAGGTCGCGCCCTCTTCGTCAGCAAGGGGTCGGAGTTTCGAATCCGCGTCGCCTACAATCCGAACGCGACCGGCGCTTCGTATCCCTATCCCGAAGTCGTGGAACCGACGGGACTCCGTTTCGTGCTTTCACATCCGGGCAAGGTCGCCTGGCTCGTCCGCGAGCGGCTGCTCTATCTAGGGAACTGGAAGCGTGACATATGGGATCTCGGCAATCCTGTCACGATGCATGCGAAGCAGAAGATCGTCCCGACAGCGCTCGAAATCCCGGTCCATGTCGTCGGTACGCTGCTCTTCGTGGCCGGTGTCTGGCTGCGCATTCGAAACTGTCACGCCCACGGACACGGGAGCGCCGCGATCTGGCTCTACGTCTGGATTCTCGCCGTCGTCGCCGGACCGGTGCTGGTCTTCGCGAGTTCGCGCTTCCTGATCGCGGCTCTTCCGGTGATGGCGCTCTTCCAGGCGCATGCGCTACTGGCCCTCGCCCGGGGCCGGCATCTGCTCGAGTGAGCGTAATCCGGCCTGGGAGCGGAGATCGGGGTAGAGAGCCTCAGGCCCGGGTTCGGGGCGCACGACCACGCTCTGCTCCGGGCCGAGAAAGCCGATCAGAGTCAAAGGAACCAGAGTCGCCAGCAGGATGATCTGTATATCCGACATGTTTCCCCCTTCGAGCGAGTGAATTCGTCGCTCGAAAAGGGATTCGTCGCAGGCGGCCGGCCGGATGCAGCCGGCGCCGATTATTTTTACGCGGCCCCGCTGATTCGCCGCCCCGTCAATTCGCGGTTTCGCTGTAGAGATGCACGTCGCGCTGCGGGAACGGGATCTCGATTCCGGCTTTGTCGAACTCTCTCTTGATCGACGTCTGCACGTCCGTCCATACGTCCCAGTAATCCGCGGTGTTGCACCACGGACGCACGTTGAAGTTCACGGACGAGTCCGCGAGCTCCATGAGCGCGACTTTCGGAGCGGGTTCGTCGAGCACCTTCGGGTGATCGGCCAGAATCTTCTCGAGAATGACTTTGGCCCGGTCGTAATCCGACGCGTAGCCGATCCCCGCGGTCATATCCACGCGGCGGGTGTCATTGGCGGTGATGTTTTCGATTACGGCGCCGGTGATCAAACCGTTCGGGATGATGATGCGGCGGTTGTCGAACGTGTTCATCGTAGTCGTGAAGATGCCGATCTCGGCGACCTTCCCGGACTGTCCCGCGACCACCACCGCGTCGCCCATTCGGAACGGACGAAAAACGAGAAGCAGAACGCCGGACGCGAAGTTTCCGAGCGAGCCCTGCAGCGCCATGCCGATCGCGAACCCGGCCGCGCCGAGAACCGCCGCGAACGATGTCGTCTGGATCCCGAAGGCACCGATGGCCGCGATGACGGCGAACGTGATGACGGCAAATCGAACGAGCTTGGTCAGAAAGCTGCGAAGCGTGGGGTCGACTTCGTTTTTCGTCATCGCCCTGTCCGCGCCGTTCGCCAGCAAGCCCGAGAGCACGCGCCCCGCGACGAGAATCGCAATGGCGCCGATCACTTTGAGACCGTACTCCGCGATGACGGGAATCAAGCTCTCGATGGCGATTCTGATCGTCTCCTGATCCATTCCGGCCTCCTTTCGTGCGCGTCCTTCATGATGCGCGGTCTGCTGAACGTAGTGTCTACGGAGCGGCGAGCAGTGCGTCGAAGTCGAGTTCGACGAGAGCGAACGGATCCACGCGCGTGTCGCGGAGTTTGACGCCCCAGTGAAGATGCGGGCCCGTAACCCGACCGGTCGCGCCCACTTTGCCGAGGATCTGTCCGCCGCTCACGATGTCGCCTTCGCTGACGAGGATTTCGGAGAGATGCGCGTAATAGCTGATCAGTCCGTAGCCGTGATCGAGAAAGACGACGTTCCCGAGGTAGAAGAAGTCGCCGGTCTCGATCACGACTCCTTCCGCGGTCGCCAGCACGGGAGTTCCGGTTTGCGCGCGGAGGTCGGCCCCCGTGTGCGGGCTCTTCGGTACGCCGTTGAATACGCGCCGTTCCCCGAAACGCCCGGACTGGGCGCCGGGAACGGGCGACTGGAATCCCTCCCGGAAATAGCGATGCGGCGTGTTCCGGACGAACGCCTTTCTGATCAGCACGCCCTCTTCTTTCGTACGCTTCTGATTCTCCGGCGAGAGCTCGACGTACTTCGATTCGACCGTGAGCTCCTGCGTCGGGAACTCCTTGTCCACGATCGCGAGCTTCTTCGTGAAGACGAGATCCTTCCCGCCGGCTCCGTTTTCGCAGTGGATCGCGAGCGTGGCGGGGCCGAGGGGATCGTCGAGATCGATGCCGATCATGCCCGCGGCGCCCGCGTTCGTTTCGAAAAACCGGAATTCGCGGCCCAGAAACCGGCCCTCGAGGCTTCCTGCCGGCTGCGGCCCGTTCCAGCGGACGACCACGACTTCCCCCGGAGCGAACTGGCGCGCCTCGAATCGAGCGAGAGATGCCGGTTCGGCGGCGGTTTCGGGGGCAGGTTCGGCGGCGGGCTCGACCGTGGGCAACGCGCCGACCGGTGCGAGCAGCGCAAGGGCGACGATTCCAGCAAGGGCTGTCCGAGATTTTTGTCCGGCAATCATGCCCGGAGTGTAGACCGGAAGGCGGGAGTGCGCAACAGAGCTGCCGGCGCTCCCCGGCTCGACGCAAACCGCGAAACGTCGACTGCCTGCATGGCTCAGGGCGCCGTACCCGGGGATGCCGAATTCACACGAATTTAATATGCGGCTCGATCACCGCCATGTAACCTGCATGCAGGAAAAATCACGACGCCTTGCGTTCACGGGAGGTTCTGATATGAGACCACGCTTGATTGTCAGCCTGGTGCTGCTCGGGTTGATCCTTATCATCGCCGTGCAGAATGCCGAAACCGTCGAACTCAGTTTCCTCGTCTGGCATCTGAGCATCTCCCGCGTTCTATTGATCTTCATCACCGGAGGGATCGGATTCCTTGCCGGATATCTGATGGCGCGATTCCAGTCGGCCACGGGAGGAAAAGCATGAATTGGAAGAGGTCTGTTCTCGCCTTTGCCGGCGGCGCGCTGATTTTCGGCGCAACGGTTGCGCCGTGCCCGGCCGTCGCCGCTGCGGACGAGCCCCTGCTGCAGCAGTTTCAGGAACAGTTGAACCACGAGTGGTTCACTCTCGGCGCGCTCCTGCAGTTCGTCGGATCCTCCGACTTCACGGAAGAGGGTCCCCGCGGGTTCGAGATCGCCAATCTGCGCGTCAAGCTGAAAGGCAGGTTCGACTCGGGGTACAGCTACGCCTTTCAGTTGAATCTGCACAAGTCGTCGACTCTGCTCGATGCGCGCATGTCGTACGAGTTCGCCGACGGCCATTATCTGGACATGGGCGCGTTCAAGGCGCCGTTCAGCGCCGAGGCGCTGACATCCTCGTCGGCCATCGACTTCGTAAACCGCTCGGTCGTCGTGAACATGCTGGCGCCGGGCCGGCAGATCGGCGTCGGCGTCCGCGGCAGCGGCAGTGGGGGAATGACCTATGCCGGCGGCGTTTTCAACGGCAACGGCGTCACCGCGAACGGCAACGACGACAACGAATTCCAGTTCGTCGCGCGGACGGCGCTCGAGCGCTCGGCCGGTTCCGCGAAGATCGTGGCCGGCGCGAACGCTTCGTACGAAATGATGGAGACGGCCGCGCGCTTCCGAAACGACATCGAGTCCGAGACGATCCTCGGCGGCGACGTGCGCGTCGAGCAGGACCGTTTCCTGGTCGCGGGCGAGTACGTCTTCCGCATGCAGGAGCTCATGACCGGTTCGACCGATCCGGAAGCGCACGGGTTTCACGCGACCGGCGGATTCATGTCGAGCGAGCGGACCCAGGTGCTGGCGCGCTTCGAGGGCTACACCGCGAACCGGGACGACACGGACATGGTCTACTACGTGACAGGCGGCTTTAACGTATGGCCGACGTCGGTGACCGAATTCCAGGTGAACGTCGTTTTTCCGACCGAAGGCGATTTCGAAGACGGTCAGCTGCTCGTGAACGCCCAGGTCGCGTTCTAGTCGCGCTCCGTCGCGCTCCGTCGGCCCGTTACGGGCGGATCGGCTTCGCTCCGGCGTGGCCGATTCGTCCGCGCTTTCGGGCCCGACCGCCCTTCTCCGTGTTTCATCCCGCCCTTTAACCGACCCCTTTCCGTCGCTTGCGCTCCGCTAGGGATCCGCGATTCTGTGTGATAGACTGATTCGTTCAAATCTTACCCATCGATGAAAAATCAGGGGAGTTATAGATGAGCCAGGCCTTTGATTTAATTGTAGTTGGCGGTGGTCCCGGTGGTTACGTCGCGGCGTTCCGCGCGGCGCAGCTCGGCCTCAGGACGGCCATCGTCGAAAAGACGCCCGCTCTGGGCGGAACCTGTCTGCACTGGGGTTGTATCCCGACCAAAGTGCTGCTTCACGCGGCCGAATTCATGGAAGAGATCGAGTTGATGAAGGAGTACGGGATCACCGTGAAGGGGGCCTCGTTCGACTGGCCGACGCTGCTCGAGAAAAAGAAGGCCGTCGTACAGAAATACGTATCCGGCCTCGACTTTCTCGCGAAGCGCGGCAAGATCGAGGTCATCGAAGGCGTCGGGTCGATTCCGGCTGCGGGCCAGGTGAAAGTGACGCCCGCAAAAGGCAAAGGGGCCGCGCAGACGATCACGGCGAAAGCGATCATCGTCGCGACCGGATCGGAAGTCGCCACGATCCCGGGTCTCGAGCTCGACCATAAGAAAATCATTTCGAGCGACGACGCGCTCTATCTCGACAAGCTGCCGAAGTCGATGGTCGTTCTCGGCGGCGGCGCGGTCGGCGTCGAGTTCGCGTCGCTCTTCAAGAGCTTCGGCGTAGATGTCACGGTCGTCGAGATGCTGCCGGCGCTCCTTCCCATGATGGAGCCCGAAGTTTCGAAGGAGCTCGAGCGCAATTTCAAGAAGCGCAAAATAGGCGTCAAGTCGGGCACGAAATTCGCGGGCGTAACGACGAAGAACCGCAAACTGCACGTGAAGCTCGAAGGGAAAAAGAACGAGACGGTCGAGACGGACATGCTGCTCGTCGCGATCGGACGCCGGCCCGTAACGGCCGAACTCGGCCTCGAAAAGCTCGGCGTCGCGATGGACGGCCGCTTCGTCAAGGTAGACGGCTATCTCCAGACGAACGTGCCGGGGATTTACGCGATCGGCGATGTGGTCAAGACGCTCGCGCTCGCGCATCTCGCATCCGAAGAGGGCATAGTCGCGGTCGAACATGCCGCCGGGCGTGAAACACATCCGATCAATCACGACCAGGTGCCCTCCAACGTCTACACGCTTCCGGAAGTGGCCGCTGTCGGTCTCACCGAGGCGGAGGCGAAGGAAAAAGGGTATGATGTGAAAGTCGGCAAGTTCCCGTTCAGCGCGAACTCGAAATCCGCGGTCGTCGGTCACACGGAAGGTTTCGTGAAGATCGTGACCGACAAGAAATACGGGGAGATCCTCGGGGTCCACATGATCGGTCCGCACGTGACCGAACTGCTCGCCGGGCCGACGGGCATCATGGCGAGCGAAGGGACCGTTGACGAGCTGGCGCGCACGATTCACGCGCACCCGACATTATCCGAAGCCGTTCACGAAGCTGCGCTCGCCGCCATTGACGGCGCGATTCACGCGTAAGTACGGAGGAGTAGATATGAGTATCGACGTCGTCATGCCCCAGATGGGTGAAAGCGTCGCCGAGGGGACGATCATCAAGTGGCTCGTGAAAGAGGGAGACACCGTCGACAAGGACGATCCCTTGTTCGAAATCTCGACCGACAAGGTCGACGCCGAAGTCCCGTCGCCCGCAGCCGGTACGATCGGAAAGATTCTGATGGGCGAAGGGGAGACCGTCGAGGTCGGCACGAAGGTCGCCGAAATCTCCGGCAACGGAGCAGGCGCTCCGGCGCCCGCCGCGAAACAGGAAGAG
>JABDJQ010000408.1 GCA_013002425.1 Gemmatimonadota bacterium | reverse complement strand
GCCGGGGCCTGGGCCACGGCAACACCCACGCCGTGGTGCTGACGCCGTCCACGCCCCAGGAGATGCTCGACCTCACGATGCTGGCGTTTCGACTGACGTTCAAGTATCGCAATCCGGTCGTGATCGCGGCCGACGGCTACCTCGGACAGATCACGGGGCGCGTTCATCTGCCCGAAGCGATGACCGAGCCGGGGATCCCGGAGTGGGCCGTATTCGGAGACAGGGAGCATCGTCACAATCTCATCAACTCGATCCGTCTCGCCGAGGCGGACCTCGAGCAGCACAACGAACGACTGAACGCGAAGTACTCGCTGATGATCAGCGAAGAACAGCGCGCGAAGACGTTCAAAACGGACGACGCGAACATCCTCGTGCTCTCGTGCAATACGCCGGCCCGCATGGCCAAGGGCGCGGTCGAAAAACTGCGGCGCGAAGGGGTCCCGATCGGGCTCTTCCAGCCGGTGACTCTCTGGCCTTTCCCGATCGATCACCTGAAGCCGCTGCTGGGCGAAAACCGCGTGACCGATATCCTCGTCGTGGAAGCGAGCGCGGGGCAGCTCGAAGACGAACTCCGGCTCGCGCTCAGCCACGCCGGCGTTCACGGCATCGGCATCCATCACCTGCGCCGGATGGGGGGAATGCTACCGCAGGAACCCGATATCGTGGAGGCCGCTCGCGGCGTTCTCCGGCGAAAGGAAGAGGTGGCATCATGACGACCGGCACTGCCTTCTTTCATAAATTCGACCGTCATGCGAACGGCAAGGGGCTGAAGGGCGCGACGACTCACTACTGTCCCGGATGCGGACACGGCCTCGTTCAGAAGTACCTGGCCGAGACGATCGCCGCATTCGGAATTCAGGATCGCACCGTCACGGTGTCTCCGGTCGGATGCGCGGTCTTCCTCTACTACTACATGGATACCGGCAATACGCAGGCCGCGCACGGGCGTGCGCCTGCCGTGGCGCTCGGCCACAAGATGGCGAATCCCGACTCCATCGTCGTCAGCTACCAGGGCGACGGGGATCTCGCTTCGATCGGGCTGGCCGAGATCGTTCACGCCGCCCAGCTCGGTGTCCCGATCAGCGTCGTCTTCGTGAACAACGCCATCTACGGAATGACGGGCGGTCAGATGGCGCCGACGACGCTCACCGGGCAGAAGTCGACGACGTGCCCCACGGGCCGCGGACTCTTCGAAGGCGAACCGATGCAGGTCGCGGAAGTGATCGCGCAGCTCAAGGGCTCCGTTTATGTCGAACGGACCGCTCTCTTCGATCAGAAATCGCGCAAGCGCACGCGCAAAGCCATCGAAAAGGTGCTGAAGCTCCAGATGGAAGGTCGCGGCTTCGGTTTCGTCGAAGTGCTTGCCGAGTGCCCGACTCATCTCAAGATGGACGCGGTCCAGGCGGAAGCGTGGGTGCGGGACGAAATGACGAAGGAGTTCCCGCTCGGCGTGCTGAAGGACGAGGAGCGCGAGCCGTGGTTCCATCTCGGGAATCCGGAGTTCGATGCGGAACGCGTCGAGGAACTGATCGGCGCGTCAAACGAGAAGCCGGACACCTTCTGCGATCGCTTCCCGGATCATCTCGCGGCCGAAGACGTTTCGCTGAAGCTCGCGGGAGCCGGAGGCGACGGCGCGCAGACGGCGGCGATGCTGATCACGCATTCCGCGATCAACGAAGGATTCGACGCGACGCACATTCCGAGCTACGGACCGGAGTCCCGCGGGGGGACATCGTACGCCGACGTGCATATCGCGAGCGACGAGGTTCTGTCGCCCGCATCGCCGGAGCCGCATATTCTGATCGCGTTCAACGCGCCGAGTCTGGCCAAGTTCGGTCCGACCGTGCAGAAGGGCGGGACGATCATCTACGACTCGAGCGTCATCACCGACGTTCCCGCGTTTCCGGAGGAGACGAAAGTCATCCCGGTGCCGTTCACGGCGGTCGCGGCGAGCCTCGGGAAGGTTCTCGTGAAGAACGTGGTCGCGCTCGGCGCCCTCCAGGAGGCGACCGGCATTCTGAACGAGGAGTCGCTGCTTCTGGCCATCCGGCGGAGCTTGCAGAACAAGTGCGCCATGATCCCGATCAACGAGGAAGCCTTCGCCTGGGGAGGCCGGTGCGTGAGAGAGGGTATCGAAAAACTGTAGCGATCACGGAGACGGCATCGGGATGATGCCGCGGTGACGGAGTATCGACGAGGGAGAGCGCGTGAGAAGAGCGGCTCTCCCTCTTCTGCGTTCACTCGCCCGTTTCGACCGGCTTCGGCGGCACATCGCCGGCATGCAGTTTCAGCAGCAGTCTGCCGAGCCGCCGCGGCACGAACGTCTCGTCCGAATCGACGATGTCCCCGATATTCCACCATTCGTATCGTCGGAACCGCTTCTTTTCGGCGTCTTCCATGCCTTCGATCGACGGTTCGAAGCGCTCGGTCGGGATCAGGAAGAAGCGCTCGACTTCTTCATGCCGCTCGCCCTTCCGAACGAACGAGCCGTGACGGATCCAGACTTCCGACTCGACGCGAAAATCGGGCAGCCCCGTCTCTTCTCCGATCTCGCGCGCGAGCGCCGTCTGCGCGTCCTCCCCGGCCCGGATGCGCCCTCCGGGCATGATCCACAGGCTCTCCTGCTCGCCGGCGACCTTCATGAGCAGCACTTTTCCATACTCGGTCAGAAACACCGCGCGCACGGAAACGTTACCGCCTGATTGCATGGTACGCCTTTGCGGGTTCTTGCCCGCTTTGCGGGCCCTTGCCCGCTTTGCGGGCCCTTGCCCGCTACCAGTATTTTTCGAAGTGGATGTTGCCGTCGGGGTTCTTCTTCTTCTGATACTCGCTGAAGCCCTTGTCCTGGAGCCACTTCTCGGCGCCGTCGATCATGCCGGGGTTGCCGCAGAGGTAGACGTGCTGCGAGGCGGCGTCGAACTCGTGCCCCCACGCGGTTTCGAACGTGCCTTCTTCGAGAAGCTTGTTGAGGCGGCCGACCGGTCCCTTCCATGGATCGTCGTCGGGACGCGTGATCGCGGGATAGTAGAAGAAGTTGTCGTGTTTGCTCGCGAGTGCCGTGAGCTCGTCGTGATACGAAAGGTCGAACGATTTGCGGGTGCCGTGGACAATGGCCCATTTGCGCGGCGCGGCAGGATCGAAGTACGCGCGGATCATGCTCATGTACGGCGCCACCCCGGTGCCGGTGCCGATCAGCACGACGTCCTGGTCTTCGCGGACGGGCTCGAGCGTGAACGTGCCCACGCACTTTTTCGCCACCCAGAGGCGGTCGCCGACTCCGAGCGCGAAGAGCCGCGGCGTCAGCGCTCCTTCGGAAACGAGCACGAGGTAGAAATCGAAGTGGTCGGTCACCTTGCACGACGAGCCGATCGAGTAGGCGCGCTTGATCATCTTGCCCGGCTTGATCCCCGGCGGGTCGGGATCGGAACCGGCGACGCGCGGCGCCTCCGGCAGGAGCCCCAGCGTCGTGTACTGGCCCGCTTCGAAACTCACGGGCACGTGATCCGGCTCGACCCGGTAGATCGCCAGGCCCTCGACGAAAGTAGTGACTTCAGTAACGGTGGCGTTGTATTTGTCGCTCACGATCCCTCTCTCACGATGCGTCTCTTGCGAGAATGTCTTTCACGGCTGTCTTCAGTTTACCAAGATCGAACGGCTTGTACAGCACTCCCGCGACATTCGGGCTCCGCTGCGCGCGCACGGCGCTGTGGTCCGGGTCGTACCCGAACGCCGTGATCAGCAGCACCGGAAGCTTCGGCTGGAGCTCGAGCGCCCCTTCGGCCACCTGATAGCCGTTCAGGCCGGGCATCTTGATATCCGTCACGAGCAGGTCGTACTTGAGG
>JABDJQ010000385.1 GCA_013002425.1 Gemmatimonadota bacterium | reverse complement strand
TCGACGATGTTGCGAAGCGCGCCGGCGGCGTCACCGCGCGAAGCGTCGACGAGGGCGCCGATCTTGTCACCGAAGGCATCCGGCAGACCGAGGGCGTCCAGGTAACGGTTAACCTGCGTTCCAACACTGTTAGCGGCGTTCGGGTTGATCATTTTCTCATCTCCTAAGCAAAAAGTTTTGAGTTCCAGGAGCCGCTGCCGCGGGCTGACCCGCGAAACTCCTGTCCTATTTGCCCTTCTTATCCAGACGCCGGGGCCCGGAGTTGCGGAGAAAACGTACGCAGACACAAAAAAAGGCCCGGCGAAACAGTTCGCCGAGCCCCAAACCATTACAAATATGCAACTTAAGCCGAAAGACGATCCTTCGTCCCGATCCGGTCCAGAACACCCTGTACGCATTCGATGTAAGAACGGACCAGTTTCGACGGCGCCCGGCCGGAGTGCGTCGCCGCCGCGATGGCTCGAATGGGGTTCTCACCCTCGATCGTCTTATAGGCGACGAGACCCGAATCGTCCTCCCGTGCCGCCATCTGCGGAATCATCGAAACGCCGAGCCCCTTCGCCACGCAACCCTGTACGGTCGAGATCTGGGCCGTCTTGCAGATCACGGGCGGGCTGATCTTCCTGGAATAGCAGAAGTTCTGGATCTGATCGCCGAGGCAGTGGGCTTCATGGAGCATGATGAAGGGCTCGTCCGCGAGCGAATCTATGCTGACCACGGGCTGCGCGTCCAGAGGCCCGTTCTTCGCCACCGCAAGATAGAGGATCTCGCTCCCGAGCTCTTCATAGTCGATCAGGTTGTTGTCGATCGGGAGGCTCATGATGCCGACATCGATCTCGGCCTGCACGAGCTGCTCGATGAGCCGGTGCGTCATGTCTTCGCTCAGCGAGATCGTGGCTTCGGGATGAATCTTCTGAAAGGCCGCCACGCTCCGCTGCAGCAGAAAGGGCGCCATCGTCGGAATGATGCCGATGTTGATCTGTCCCGTTTCGTCGTCCACTTCCTGATCGACGGCGTTTCGCGCCTCCTGCAGATCGCGCAGTATTCTCTTGGCGCGCGGCAGAAGGGCCTTCCCCGCGTCGGTCATGGCGATCGAGCGTCCGAGACGGTCGAACAGCTTCTTCCCCAGCTCGTCCTCCAGCTTCATAATCTGTTGGCTGAGCGATGGTTGGGAAACGCAGCACCGTCGCGCGGCGCGGCTGAACCCGCCCGTTTCTGCGATCGCGACAAAATATCGAAGCTGATGGATTTCCATTGCGATACCTAATTGGTTAAAGGCTGGCTGATACCCACATCGAATAGTAAGCGACTTTGGCTCATAGCGCAATGGAATCGTGAACCGGGTGACCCGAAGCGACCGGCTGGTATCCGTATGACAGGAACAACGACGAAACAAGGGGGGGGCCGCCGCGCTTGCCGGCGCGCTGTTCATCGCTCTCACCCGGAACGCGACGCGAGAAGACCTCGTCGGTTCCCGCGAAACTCGCCTCCCGTACCGCCCTCATACCAGAGATCGCTGACCACGAGCTTCTGCAGGAACGACGAACTCCCCCAATAGCGAATCGCCCCGATCTCCCGATCCGACCGGATTCCGACGTAGGTCGGCAGCGCCTCGTAAAGCTCTCCCGTGTAGCCGATCGTGCCGCCTTCGCCGTCCTCGATCACGAGCAGAACGCGACCGGCCGGCATCCCCTCGAGCTTCAGCATCGCGGCCGTGACACCCGCCGGGAATTCCACGCGCGCGCCGCGCGAAAGATGCAGCGTCGTGTTCACGGTTTCGCACGGCGGGCGGGGACAGAGAAACGACTCGAGGCAACCGGGCGCGGAGAACGTAACGCCCTGTACGACGAGCGGATTGGCGAGCGCCTCGAAGGGCGGCGCCGGGTCGCAGCTCGTGCCGAACCACGGAAGCGAAGCGAAGGTGATGAGCTGCAGCGGCCCCGCTTCCGCAAAGAACACGCCGGGGTCGTCCGTGAAGCGTACGGGCCGCAAAGGTTCCGCGTCGAAGTCGCTCACGGGGTCGAACACTTTCGATGACGCCACGGACGGCGGCGCGTACGCCGGATCGACGACAGAGCCCCCGTCGTCGCCGCACGACGCCCCCAGCAGCAGGATCGTCACCGCCCACCCGCCGTGAACGCACGCGCGCGTTCCGGCCCTGACCCACCGTTCGATATTTGCTGAAGACAACACGCGCCCGTCCTTTCCGCACCCGGCTTCTATCGTTCCCACCCTTCGACATTCCGAAGACGCGATTGAGAGCGCGGCCCGACAGGAAGTGGAATCCGGGAATCAATTGTGTGATAGTGATGGCGTTTTTCGGCGAGGTTTCCGGATCTCGAACAGAACGAAATAAATGCAGGAGAAATAACATGAAACGTACCTTCCACAATCTGCTGTTCGGACTCGGCGTTCTGACGATTGCACTGGCCCCGCGCGCCGCATGGGCGGAAACAAGGCCGGTGCAGCTCTCGCTCTTCAATCCCGTTCAGATTTTCAGCGAATCGCATTCGATCAAAGGGTTGCGCATCAATCTCCTCTACGGAAAGAACCAGGACATGACCGGCCTGGATGTCGGGCTCGTAAACCACGCGGCGGGAACCACGAAAGGATTGCAGTGGGGCGTGGTGAATTACACCGAACAGAACTTCCGCGGGTGGCAGGCGGGCTACGTGAACATCACGAACGGTGATTTCAAAGGTTATCAGGAAGGACTGTTCAACGGCGCCGACCGCATGACAGGTTTTCAGTTCGGTCTCGTCAACATGACCGACCACATGCACGGCTTCCAGCTGGGCTTCTTCAATCTGACCAACTCCGCGAAAGGTTTGCAGGTGGGCCTTTTGAACGTAATCAAGAACAAGGACACGCTTCCGATTTTTCCGATCGTGAACTGGTCGTTCTAGCGGCCCTCGACACATCGAGATCGCGCGTCTCGCGCGCGCGCACGCTCTCGCGCCCCCGCCAATTACAGTTTGAGCGGAAACCGGTTTGCGAATGATCGCGCCTTCCGATTTCACGCGTAAATTTCGTTGCTCCGTCGCCCGCGCTTCGCCTACTCTCTTTCTGCCCCAGGGGGTAACCTATTTTTTTGTAACAGTCAGGAGGACCCACCAATGTCGATGATGAAAGAATTCAAAGACTTTGCAATGCGTGGAAACGTCGTCGATATGGCGGTCGGTATCGTAATCGGCGGCGCGTTCGGAAAGATCGTCAGTTCATTCGTAAAGGATGTTCTGATGCCGCCGATCGGCCTCGCCATGGGAGGCACGGACTTCTCGAAGCTGGCCGTCGTGCTGCAGGAAGCCACCGCGGATGCCGAAGCCGTTACGATGAACTACGGCCTGTTCATACAGACCGTAGTCGATTTCGTGATCATAGCGTTCGCGATCTTCATGGTCATCAGAGCCATGAACAGCATGAAGAAGAAAGAAGAAGCCGCGCCGGCCGCGCCGCCCGCGCCTTCGAAGGAAGAAGTGCTGCTGACGGAGATCCGCGACGCGCTCCGCAAATAGCGCAGAACAGTACGCGAAAAAATGGAAAGGCCCGCCGAACGTATCGGCGGGCTTTTTTCGTTGCTGCCTCGTAATCGCTCCGACGTCAGGCGCGGATCTCATAGCATGCGAAGCGCCACACGGTTCCCGGCGGAGCCGTCGCGGAACTCTCGATCTCGAGCCGCACGGGATGGGCTTCCGCGAGCCGCGTCTTTTCGGGCAGCCACGGCCAGTCGTTTCTGATCGCGAGAACGAGGCCGCGCTCGTCTCCCATCGCCGTGAAGACCTCGTCGCCTTCATCCCCGCCATAAACCGCAAGACCGAACGCTTCGCGAATCGCGCGCACCGTTTCGCGGACATCGTCCACGACGAGCGCGATTTCGCTGAGACCGAGAATATCGGCGGCGCCGAACGGAGAGTCGGCCGGGTCGTTCGGGGCTTGCCCGACCTTCAAGTCGTGACGGGCGATGAACTCGACGATGTTACCGGCCGGATCGTGGAAGTAGACCGAATGGGCGTTCCAGCTCGGAAACGCGACGACCTCTTCGCCGGTCTCCGCGTAGCGAAGCAGGGTCACGCGCTCCGCGAGCCATGCGCGCGCGTCTTCCAGCCGGAGCGGCCGTATGTTGAACGCGAAGTGATAGAACGGGGCGCCGGCGCCGCGCTCGAAACGCAGTTCGTTCGACCCGGCGCTCACGATTGCGATCTCGCCTTCGACGCGCACGGGAAGACCGAGCGTCTCGCTGTAAAACACAGCAAGCGCCCCGGGATCGGGCGCGGCCAGTGTCATGGCGCGAAAACGATGGCCGAATTGCGCGGGCATCATGCGCTACTCCGAAGGAAACGTTTCGGGGGGCTCCCACAGTTCGACCTTGTTCCCTTCGAGGTCCATGATCCAGCCGAACTTTCCGTACTCTTCCTCCTGCACATCACCGACGACCTCGACGCCCTCTTTACGAAGCACGTCGAGCAGCCCATGCAGATCTTCCACGCGGTAGTTGATCATGAGTTCCTTCGCGCTCGGATCGAAATAGTCGGTCTTTTCGGGGAACGGATTCCAGACCGTGTGCCCCTTCTTTTCCGCGTCTTCGGATTCGCGCCACTCGAACGTCTTGCCGTAATCGCCGGCGTCGATCCCGAGGTGGTCCCGGTACCACGTGCGCAGCGCTTTCGGATCCTTCGCACGAAAGAAGACGCCGCCGATTCCCGTCACTCGCTTCTTCATGTCACGCACGCCCCTTCTTTTGCGCCCGCGTCTTCCTGTGCGCCAGCGTTTTTCGGATGTAAGCCACTGCATCCGGCGTGGTGCAACTCGTTTCCCCGTGATCGACTTCGATCGCGCCGATGCGCTTCGCCGCCGCAACCGCCTTCTTCTCGAGGCTCGCGTTTCGCACACCGATTCCGATCAGCGCGGTGTTCATCGAATAGCGTGTGCGATTCGGCCGCCTGTGAACCTCGCTCTCGATCACGCGCAGTTTCTCTTCGAACCACGCGTTCGGTTTCGGCGCGTCGCCCAGCGCAAGGGAGGCAACGAGATCCCAGCCGGCCTGGCCCAGCCACTCCGATCGGGCGCGCGACCATTTCTCCGCTTTCTTTTCCGCGAACGGAGTGCGCGCGACGAGCTTCGAGAAAGCGCCTGCAATTACGTAGCTGTCGAGGTCTTTCGCCCACGCGTCGATCTGGCCCGATTTCATCGCGGACGGGTCGGCGATGTAGGTCGCCAGAATCCGCGCATCATGATTCCCGGTTGCCCAGAGCGATTCGGCGAGGGCCTGGTCGACCTTGATCTTCTTCGCGAGCTTGCCGATGTCAGCGTAACTGACACCGAACATGGGGCCGGTCACGCCGTGCCGTCCGTACACTTTTCTGTTCTGCGCCGTGCCGAGCGCTTTCAGCCGGCCGACCACTTCCTTCTTCGTCATATGCTCTCCCCTCCGGAGTGCTCCCCCTAAAGCGGCCAGTCGCGCAGCATTCGCTCCGTCTCTTCCGCGTGATTGCTCTCGTCGCGGACCATGTCCTCGAGCTGCACCGCCAGACCCTTGTCGCCGAATGCGTCGGCCTGCTTCGCCCGTTCCGTGTAACCCGCCATTGCGGTCCGCTCCGCGCGCAGAATCGCCTCCAGCATGGCTTTGTTGTCGGCCGCTTTCTCCACCGGCTTGGCGACGGTCGTCGGCTCGCCGCCGAGCGCCACGATCTTGTTCGCCAGAAACTGCGCATGCAACTGCTCGTCGGTCACTTCCTCGAGAAAGAACTGCGCCAGCTGCGGACGATACGGTCCGGTCGCTTTCGCCGCGTACGTGATGTACTGGGCGATGGCGCTCAGTTCGGAGGCCAGGTCGTCATTCAGCGCCTTGATCAGATCCTCTTTCGACATTGTCTTCTCCTTTGGTTCCTGTAGCGCGCGCCCTCAGGACGCTCGCCGTTCTCGTGTCTCGCTATCCGGCGCCCGCCGGTTCGCCATTGCTCCCTGCAGAACGCAGCCCAGCTGCGCGAAGACGAACATGACGAACGGAAGGTGCCAGACGATGTAATTGATATGATAATGAACGTGGGAGTGCGCCTTGAAAAGCACGAGCCACGAAATCGACGAAACGAACCCCCACCAGACTGCGGCCGCCATCGCGACGGCCCGGCGGTCCTCCCGCAGGCGCCCGGTAAAAAACGTAGCGAGCGTCAGGGCGAGGGCCAGCAGAACGACGGCGCCGAACGGGGCCTTCGTCCACGAAAAGGCCGGCCCCAGCATCTCCGAAAAATCGTAGGCGACTCCTCCGAAATAGGGCACGACCGTTTCCCACGTGCTCGCCTCGAGGCTCTCGATCATCTTCTGCGCTTTCGGTCCGGGAAAGTTCGTGTACTTCGCCGTATCCGATCCGTACGCGCGGCGCGCCACGGTCTCGACGATGTGATCGACGCCCGTTCGGAGCGATCCCGATTCGCTCGCGTTTTCAGTCACGAGGATCGCCATGCTCACGAGCGTAGCCACGACGGAGACCCCCGCCGCGGTGAAGACACGCTTCGTCCAGGCGCCCCACCCCCAGCGATCTTTCGCGGCGAAGTACGCCATCGGAACCAGCATCATGCCGTATGCCGTCGTGACGTATTCGTATCCCGTCATCACGCACTTGAAGAGCGCCGCCGCGAAGATCCAGAGCGCCACGCGTTTCAGCGCAGGAGCGCCGCCGCGGACAAGATACCAGCAGGCGAAGAACGGAACGAAGTACGCCCACAGAACCCACCAGCTGTTCCACGAAAAGACCGTGATCCATGGCGAAAACAGGATCGAAAGAAATACGAGGATACCGGCGGCCTTTCCGATTTCACGGGCCACCAGCCCCACGAACAGCAGAAGAGTGCATGCCAGCATCATGCTGTTCACGAGATGAAAGACCGGGATGTTCCGCTCTTTCGAGAAGGGGGAAACGGCGTCCAGAAACACGAACGCGGCCACGTGCCACGACGGATGCGACCGGTACGGCTCGTATGTTTCGAACGGGAGGTCGTCCTTGTAGGCTTCGTACTGCCAGTACTTGACTTCCTCCGACTCGGGCACGGGACCGACCCAGCCGGGTAACATGCCCGAGGAGAAGAAGCCGTCCTGGTTCGCTTTCACGATCCGCCCGAAGACGAGTGATTCGGCATACAGCTGATGTTTGTAAAACCACGAGGTCTCGACGACCCCCCACTGATTGCGAACGAAACTCAGCGTAAGCAGAACGAAGAGAATTCCGTACAGCAGTAATGTGCGCATCCCGGACATGGGCGCATTGTAGCGTGATCGGGCCCGCAGGAAAAGAAGCCGGGCCCGGATACCGTGTGGCGTCCGGGCCCGTAACGCGGCGGGGGTTCTCGCCGCAGGGTCTGTTCGGTCGAATCGCTTACGAAGCCTTCCGCGCCTCGAACGCGCTCACGACGACCCCGATCAGGGCGCGGGCCCTGAGCGCGGCGGCGCTTTCGCATTCGGGGTCGAGTTCCACCGCGCGTTCCAGCGCGCAAAGCGCTTCATGGAACAGCTTCTGCGAGACCTCTTCGTTCTCGTCCGCGTACTTCGCGCTCAGTTCGAGCATGAGCTCGCCGGCGTTCGTCCACGAATGAATGTCCTCGGGAAAGAGCTCCACGGCCGATTCGTAGTGGCGAAGCGATTCATCGGGCATGCCGAGCTTCTGATAGATCGACCCGAGAACCGAATGGAAGTACGGACCGAACGGATTGTAGACGTTCAGTCCCTCGAAAACCTTCCGCGCATCGTCGACGCGGCCCTCTTCGAGTAGATCGTACCCGACGTCCGCCATCGCGTAGAGGTCCTCGGCCGTAAGCCCTTCGAGCTGGGCGAGCGTCAGATCGCCCGTCAGGAAGCCCTTGATCGCCTCTTCGATCTCCTCGACGGAGCACGCGTCCGCGTCCGTGACTGCGGGCGCTTCCTGCGCTTCGTTCGTCGTTTCGTTCGTCGTAGTTTCGCTCGTCGTGACTTCGTTCGTGCTCTTCGGCTCGTTCGTTTCGCTGGCCATGCTTCTTCGCTCCTTCCAAGAGTGTTGACTATGCGCGCGGCGGAGGCGATGCCGCCGTTCCGCCGTTCGAATCCGATAAATGAGCCGCGCGAGACCCCTGATGTTCAGGAATCATCAAAGCTGCCGTCCCACGCGACTCACCCTCTTATCCGCGGGGGCGGGGAGAAGTTGCGAATAAAAGTGCGCGCGGACACAAGATCCTGTGCGGGGACCGCTTTTTCCGCGGGTCCTGTCGCGCCCGGCCACCCCTGCCTCGGCAGGCTCGGCAGGGGTCCCCGTCGGGCGCGCCACCCGC
>JABDJQ010000382.1 GCA_013002425.1 Gemmatimonadota bacterium | reverse complement strand
ACCGGGGGCAGGGGAATGAAGAGGAGCCGCCGCAAACGTAAGGGATCTTCCGGCTTTCAGAAGCTTCTGCATCGCTTTTTGATCTTCACAACGGTCGTCATCATCGGCGCGTACCTCATTCCGTTCTCGACAGGGGTTCTCGATGAATCCGACGGCACCGCGATCTCCTCGCTCGACCAGGAAATCACCGTCCGCGTGCTGAACGGATGCGGCATCGGGGGCATGGCCCTGCGGGGAAGCCGCTATCTGCGCCGGATGGGATTCGACGTCGTCGAGATGGAGAACGCCCTCGATTCGGAAGGAAAGCCCCGCTTCGATTACCAGGAGACGGAGATTTGGGCATTGACGGAGAACCGGGAGGCGGCGAAGATCGTTAGGGAAGCGCTCGGATTCGGACGTGTGGTCTACGCACCCGATTCGACGCAGCAACTGCACGTGTCCGTCACGCTCGGCGCCGACTGCGCCGGCGCACTACCGCCGGACCGAACCGACCTCTCGGGAGAATGACATGCCATTCGGCTCTTTCGGCTTTCCTGAACTACTGCTCTTCTTCCTGCTCGTGCTTCTGCTTTTCGGCGCGAAACGCATCCCCGAAGTAGGGCGTTCGCTCGGGAAGGGGATTCGCGAGTTCAAATCGGCGACCAAGGAACTCAGGAAAAGCGTCGATGAAGTGGAAGAGGAAGAGAAGCCGTCCCCCTCGCAGAAGGAAAGGGACGGCGAACCGGTCGAACGAAAGAGCGACCGCGGAGAGAAGTAGGCGGCCGGGCGTCAGCTCGTGGCGTCGGCCGGCGTCCTGTAGTCCTCCACTTTCGCCTTGTCCCGCATCATTTCCAGCCATTCCGAAAATACCGCGTCCTGGCGCTGATAGAGAAGCGATCGCACGAGCGAAGGCTTCTCGCGCTGGAACGCCGCGTCACTGATCGCATTCACTTTGTCCGTCCTGATGAGGAAGCTTCCGAATTCCGTGTGCGCGGGACCGCTCACTTCGCCCGGTGTCGCGTCGAACGCGCTCAGGATGAGACCGAGATCCGCCCCGATTCCGGGGACCGTGCCGCGCCTGCTGATGAGCTTGGCGACCTTGACGGCCCTGTCGTTCGCTTTTGCGATGTCTTCGAGGGAGGCGCCGTCTTTCATGGCCTCTTTGGCCGCGTCGCGCGCGAACGTGAGGCGCGCCTGATTCTCGGCGCCCTGACGCGCCTGCAGCTGGACTTCTTCGAGCGGCGCGAGCCGGCTCGAGTCACGATGGGCGAGATGAAAGACGTAGTAGCCGTCGTTGTGCAGGACAGGTTCGCTGACGTCGCCGATCTCGGCCGTAAACGCAAAGACGTTGGCGGGCGGCAGGTTCCCCACGGTCGGAATGAAATTCCCTTCCGGGAACGGGCCCGTGCTGCGCGCCGTTAGACCCGCGTCCACGACCGCCTTTCCGAAATCGCCGTCTTCCGCCGCTTCCCGGATTCCTTCCACGCGTGACCGTACCTCTTCGATCGTTTCGCCCTTGGGCTCGACCGTGAGCAGGATCTGGCGGAGGCCGACGGAAAGATCGCCGTCGCTCTCCTCGCGCGATGTCACGGTCAGGATCTGAAAGCCCTCCTCGTTCTCGATGATCTCGGACACGTCGCCCTCTTCGAGCGCGAACGCCTTCTCCTCGATTTCGGGAGTGAGCGAGCCCTTCTGGAAGACGCCGAGTTCGCCGCCCTGCTGCGCCGTGGGCCCCTGCGAGTAGTAGCGGGCGAGATCCTCGAACGGGGTGCCCTGCTCGAGACGGCTCACGATTTCGTTCATCTGCGACAGCGTACGCTCGCGATCGTTCGCGGTCGCCTCGATCGGCACGACGACGTAATCGAGAATCGCCTCTTCTTCCACGCGGAAGCGCTCTTTGTTCTTCTCGTACCAGGCCGTCACGTCCTCTTCGGAAACGGTGACGGGCCGGTCCTCGAACTCGCCGGGAAGAAACGCGACGAAACTGAAATCGACCGTCTCGTTGCTCTGCTTGTAGAGCGACTGCAGTTCGGCGTCGGTCACGCGCGTCGACATCGCGATCTGCTGCTGCAGATGATTGATCGGCAGCTGCGCCCGGAAATAGTCTTCGAGCCAGCGCCAGTCGATATTGGGATCGTTCACGTAGGAAATGTACTTCTGATAGTCGAAACGGCCCTCGGTCTGAAAGACTTCCTGCGACTGGACGAAGTCCGGCGGGGTCGTCCGGATCGCGTGGACGATCTCCTCGTCGGAAACCACGATCTTGCGCGCCTTGAGCTCCTTGTCGATGATCGCCTGATTCAGGCAGCGCTCCCATGCCTGTTCCTCGAGCGCCTTCGCCACGCTGGGAAGCACGGGGAGGTCGGTCGTTCCGCGGTACGCCTCGACTTCCTGATCGTAGGCGCGGTTGTACTCTTCGTAAGAAACAGGCCTGCCGTTCACTTTTCCAATGGCGCTGGCGGTCTGCTGGCCGGATCCGGAGAACATATCTGCTCCCCAGACGGCGAACGTGAAGATCAGAAAGCCGATCATCACGATCCAAAGAACGATTTTCGTATTCTGACGCATCGACTGCAACATCGAGAAATCTCCTGCTGTGCCTCGTGAAAATGCGAGGGAATCAAGTCCGCGGGGACGGGAAATCCGGGTTTGCCCGGCGCCCGGGCGGATGGAAAATCTAGCACAGAATCGGGACACCGGCAACCGGCGCCGCTCTCTATAATATCATCAGCGGGGAATCTTGACTTACACTTATGGGACGTGTAGTTTCGCCCTGGGGAAAGGTGTGTGTGGCGCGATGGCGCAGCGAGTCAAAGATAACACTGGAGCGGGCTTGCGGGATCAGGCTCGCGTGATTTCCGCGATCATCGCGCTGATCGTTTGCGCATACCCGGTTTCGTCCGCGCGCGCTACGGAAAACTACCTCTGGCCGCTTGCCTACAAGGGGTGTCTCACCTCCACGTTCGCCGAATACCGACCGAACCACTTCCATGCCGGTATCGATCTGTCCACCAACGGAGAAACGGGGTATCGCGTGCAGGCCGTTGCGGACGGCGAGGTGTATCGTCTGCGCGCTTCCCCCTACGGATACGGCAAGGCGATCTATATGAAGATGAATGACGGCCGCATCGCCGTCTTCGGACATCTTTCCGATTTCAGCCCCCGCCTTCGCACCTGGGTCGAGCAGGAGCAGGAACGCGAAGATCGATACGAAGTCGATTTCGAACTCCCGCCCCGTTCCATTCCCGTGACGGCCGGTGAAGTCATCGGCTACTCGGGGCAGACGGGAACCGGCGCTCCCCACCTTCATTTCGAATTGCGAGACGGCGAGGAGCGTCCTCTGAATCCCGTCTTGAACGGTTTCCCCGTGCATGACGAAACGCCGCCCGAAATCCGCTCGGTCGTGTTTACGCCGATGGAAGCCGATGCGCGCGTAAACGGATCGATCCGGCCGATCACGCTGCCGTTCCGCTGGTCGGAATCGCGGGGTGTCTACTTCGTGCCGGAGACGATCCACATCGAAGGCGATGTCGGCATCCTCGTCCAGACCTCCGACGCGCAGACCGCGTGCGATCGCGCGCTCGGGGTTTACCGGCTCAACCTGAACGTGAATCAGCAGGTGGTGTATCAGTCGCAGTTCGATCATTTCTCGCACGACGTGGCGCATCTCGTCGGTCTCGAGTTCGACGAAGAGACGATCGAGCGCGGCGGGAGCCGCTATCACCGGTTGTTCAACACGGCCGCGAACCTGCTGCCGTTCACGATTACGGACAGGGAAGAGGCGGGGGTGCTGCAGGCCACGGAGGACCGCACGCGCCCCGGAGAAACGTATCTCGAGAGCGGACTGCACCGCGTGGAAGTTCTGGCGGCCGACGCCAACGGTAATCACTCCACGGCGGAGATGGGCGTCTTCACTGGCAATATTCCGCTGATCGAACGCGTTCAGGTGCCGAGCGACCGCGATGTCACGGTCTTCTTCGACGCGCCGATGGACGTGCGCCAGGTCATCGTTTCGCGGTCCGTAAACGGCGGGCGGCGATGGGACGAGCGCGTGGCGCGGCTTCGCGGCGAGACAGGGCAGTGGGAGGCGAACGGGTTCGCCTCGACCCAGGCGGCGCGGAAGCCGTATCTCGTTCGGATCGACTATCAGTCGAAAGAGGGAGTCGAGGCCGCGGCTGATTACCGCTTCGTCAACTATGACGGTCTGCCGACTCCGGAGCCGATGATCGACCTCGGCCTCGAGTACCATGCGGATGCGGCTCTGATCCGACTCGAAGTCGATCGCGCGTTTCCGTACGAGGTGGAAGCGCGCGTCGTGCGGAAGGACCGGTCCGTCCTGCGGCCCGCCATGCGCCGCACGAGCGAACGCGTGTTCGAGGGGATCGTCTCGCTTCCCGAGTTGAACTCGGAGGACGCGTGGGTCGAAGTTTCCGTGCGCGGCCGCGACGGAGCCGAATGGTCTGTCGTCGAGGAGATCCGGGCCATGGAGATCGCGGCGTTCCGCGGCGGTCATCTGACGGACCGCGAGGGGAGGGCGCACCTCCGTGTTCCGCGCAGGGCGCTTCTGCGCGACAGCTATTTCCGCGTGGAAGAAGAGAGCACCGTCCCGCTCGAAGAGGGGCTCACATACCTGAGTCCGCTCTACCGCTACGATCCGGCCGGCGCCCTGCTTCGCGACGACGTCGAAGTCGGGATCCGTCCGTTCGCCGACATCGGGGAACGAAAGAAGGTTTCGCTCTACCGCCTCGACGTGCACAACCGCTGGCATTACATGATTCGCCCCCAGCAGGACGAGGACGCGACCATCTGGGCGCGTACCCGCGTTCTGACCCGCTACGCACTGCTCCGCGACGACGCGCCCCCCGCCGTGTTCGGCGTTCGCCCGGCACAGGGGGCGGTCGTTCCGAACGGGGCCCCCCGTCTTCAGGCAAAAGTGACCGATATCGGTTCCGGCTTCGAGTCAGACGGCATCCAGATTCTGCTCGACGGACGCAAGGTGATCGCCGAATGGGATCCCGAACGATCTTTCGTGCAGTATTCGCCCCGCGAGTCGCTCGCTGCGGGAACGCATCGTGTTACGATCGTCGCGACCGACCGTGCGGGCAACCAGACCCGCAAAGAATCGAACTTCTTCGTTTCTCCGAAATAGAAGACCAACGGCCCGAAAGGAATCGTGTCGCGTATGGGCAAGGACTGCTGCTCATTCGTCCACCTGCATAATCACAGCGATTACAGCCTGCTGGACGGGGCCCTCAAGATACCGGACATGGTGAAAGCCGCGTCGAAGGAGAACATGCCGGCGCTGGCCCTCACGGACCACGGCAATCTGTTCGGCGCGATCAACTTCTATCAGAAGTGCCGCGCCGCGAACATCAAGCCGATCATCGGATCCGAGGTCTATCTCACGCTCGGTAGCCGTCACGACCGCAAGAGCGTGCGCGCGGGCGGTGAGCGCAACTATCATCTCGTTCTGCTCGCCAGGAACGAAACCGGCTATCGAAACCTGCTGAAGCTTTCGTCCGCCGCGTTTCTCGAAGGTTTTTACTACAAGCCACGTATCGATCTCGAACTTCTCGCGGAGCGAAGCGAAGGGCTCGTCGCGCTGACGGCGTGTCTGCAGGGGTGCGTGAACCGGCCGCTGCTTTCGGGTGACGAAGACACCGCGCGCGAACGCCTCGGCATGCTGAGCGAGATCTTCTCCGAGGGGCATCTGTTCGCGGAACTCCAGAATCACGATCTCGAAGAGGACAAGGTCGTTTGCGGCGAACTGCCGCGCCTCGCGAAACAGCTGAACGTGCCGCTGGTCGCCACGAACGACTGTCACTACCTGACGCCCGGGCACGCGGAGTCGCACGACGTGCTGCTCTGCATCGGCACCGGCAAGGATCGCGACGACCCGAACCGCCTTCGCTACCAGACGAACCGTAATCATTTCGCGACGGCAAGCGAGATGGAGGGGCTCTTCGGTCACATGCCGGACGCGCTCAAGAACACGCTGCGTGTTGCGGAGATGGTCGACCTCGATATCGACCTCAGCAGAACGCTGCTTCCCGACGTCCCGGTTCCCGAAGGCTTCACGGATCTCGACGGGTATCTCGCGCATCTCTGCTGGCAGGCCGTGCCTTCGCGATACGAAATCACGACGGGCGAGATCGAAGAGCGGATCCGGTACGAACTCGACGTCATCAACAAGGTCGGGTACGCGGGCTACTTTCTGATCGTGAAGGACTTCATCGACGCGGCGCGCGAACGCGGCGTCCCCGTGGGTCCGGGTCGCGGTTCCGCCGCGGGGAGCATCGTCGCGTATCTCCTGCGGATCACGGATGTCGATCCGATCGAGTTCAACCTGCTCTTCGAACGGTTTCTGAATCCCGAACGCGTCAGCTTTCCCGACGTCGACATCGATTTCTGCTATGAACGGCGCGGCGAGATCATCGACTACGTCGTGCAGAAGTACGGCGAGAAAAACGTGTCGCAGATCATCACGTTCGGGACGATGGCCGCCCGCGCGGCCATTCGCGACGTGGGGCGCGTGCTGAAAGTTCCGTACGGCGACGTCGATCGCATCGCGAAACTCGTGCCCGCGGAAGTCGGCATGACGCTCCGCAAGGCGGAGAAGCAGGTGCCGGAGCTGAAGGATCTGCAGGAGGAGAACGCGCAGCTCCGCGAGCTCATCGTGCACGCGCGGAATCTCGAGGGGAACAGCCGTCACGCTTCGACCCACGCCGCGGCCGTGCTGATCGCGCCGGGCGATCTGACGGACTACGTGCCGCTTTACAAATCGAGCGCGGGCGACGTCACGACGCAGTGGGACATGAAGGCGTGCGAAAAAGTCGGCCTCCTCAAGATGGATTTTCTCGGCCTTCGCACGCTGACCGTGATTCATGACGCCGTGGCGATGATCGAAGAGTATCGCGACGTCAAGCTCGACCTGGAGACGCTCCCTCTCGACGACAAGGAAACGTTCGAGTTCCTGTCGCAGGGGCGCACGGTCGGCGTGTTCCAGTTCGAGTCATCCGGCATGCGCGACCTGCTCGTGCGTCTTCGTCCGACGCATTTCGAAGATCTCATCGCCGTGAACGCGCTTTTCCGGCCGGGCCCGCTCGGGTCGGGCATGGTGGACGACTTCATCGAGCGGAAGCACGGCCTGAAGCCGATCGAGTACGACGACCCGGTTCTCGAGCCCGTGCTGAAAGATACGTACGGCGTCATTCTCTACCAGGAACAAGTGATGCGGATCGCGAACGAAATGGGCGGGTACTCGCTGGGCCAGGCGGATAT
>JABDJQ010000350.1 GCA_013002425.1 Gemmatimonadota bacterium | reverse complement strand
CGGATTCGGTGGCGCCGAAGCCGCCATCCCGGACGATCTCAGCGGGCACGTGATCATTGCCGGGTACGGCCGCTCCGGTCAGATACTCGGATCCGTGCTCGACGCGCAGGGGCTCTACCATGTGGGGCTCGACCGTGACGCGGATCTCGTCGCACGGAATCGGGCAAGCGGGGCCGGCGTCTTCTATGGCGACGCGAGCCGCGCCGATCTGCTCGTCAAGCTCGGCGCCGAGGAGGCCGCCGCGCTCGTCGTGACCATCGACACTCCCGACACCGCCGAGCAGGTCGTGGTGCACGCGCGTCTCCTCTGGCCCGAACTCGCGATCTACGCGCGCGCGCGCGACGCCGAACACGCCAGGCGACTGCTCCGCCGCGGCGCGAGTCACGTGATCCCCGAGTCGATCGAAGCGAGCCTGCAACTCGGCGAGATGGTGCTGATCGGTGTCGGCGTTCCGAGCGAAGCCGCGCGCCGGGCGATTGATGCGCGACGCCAGAGCGAGCAGGAGGCGATCGACGCGGGGCTGGGGTAACACGTTTGCGGATCAGGCGAAGTCGTCCTTGCCCTCGATCAGGAAATGGTGGCTGTTCGAACCCCCTGTGCGGGCCGCGAGGAGCGGCTTGTACTCGGGATCGTTCATGAAGGCCACCGCCGCGTCTTTCGAGGGCCACGAGATGACAATGCGGAGCGCCGGGTTATCCCCGCTCCCCTCGAGGCGCTCATGACTCCCCGTCCGGGCGAGATATTTCCCGCCGTGTTTGGCGAGGATAGCGCCTGCAGAGCCGAGATAGCCCGGAATCCAGTCTTCGCTGGTGGGGGTGACTTCGAGTACCGAGTAGTACGCCATGTTCGTTTTCTCCGGAGTGGGGGGAGGCGTGATCGTGCAAGACAGTCTTGGCGATCGCAATGTCGCATCCACTATAAGGCCTGCGTGAGCCGAGCGTTGAAGATTCGTTGGAAAGCGCCCCGCTGCGCTGGTCGTTTCGATCAGGTTGGACTAGCTTGACTGTGGACGGGTATCGGGAAGGAGCATCGGCATGTTCCACTACCGAAAAAGCAACCCGTTCCGCATTGGCACGGTCGTGGTCGCCCTGGCCATCGGCTCGTTTCTTGCCGGCTGCGCGGCGATGGGCAGCGCCTTTCGGGCGATGCAGGATCTTCCGGATCCGGTCGCGCCGTTCGTGAGGGGCTCACCGGATTCGACCGGGCTGCTCATGGTCGACTGCGACGCCTGGTACGATCCGGGACACACCCTCGATTTCAGCAGGAACATCCTCGGTCAGGTTGTCGGAGATGTCATCGAAGACGCGCTGCATCCGCGTGGCGAACTCATGTGGCTGAGGCACGCGAGGATCGTCGCACCGGACGACTCGACCCACGGCGGCAAGAGAACACGGTACGGTTCGCAGCCCGTCATCCTCTTCTCGAATCTGGCGCCCGGTATCTACAAGCTGACCGAGATCCGTGCGACGCATGATCCCCTGGACGAGGAAGTCGACGAGTACTACGACTGCGACCGTTCGACGGAGGAGACGTCGTCGGTGCTTCATGACCCCTGTCCCGTCCGTTTCGACTTCACGTATGAACTGTCCCCCGAATCACGGGACAGTCTTTCGATCGAAATCCGGGCGGGTGAAACTCATTACCTCGGGAAGCTCGAGCTGACCGAGGAGGAGATGCCGCCTTATGACGGCGTGCGTACGATCAGGGAAACGGAACACGGATTCCTGGGCTTCCACGTTTCGACTCCGGCGATCGATTCGCGCCGCCGGACGAACCATACGGTGACGCGCATTCCTTCGACCGCCGAGGACGAAATCGAGGGATGGACCCACGTGCTCGAGACGCTCGACGGCCCCTGGGCCGGCACGGAAGACAAATCGTGGGTTCCGATCATTCAGGCGCGGATCAGCGCGCTGCGCGGGGAAATGGCGGCTAACGAGTAGAAGGGAGAGCGGAAAAGACACGAAAGCGCTATCGATACCATCCGCGGCATCCGCCCCGGGAACGGGGGGGCCCCGTCTGAACGGGGGGAGCCGCCCCGGGAATGCAATTTTGATGCGGTGATGTGTGAGATTCATCTCTTTCCAGAACGGAGGGACGTCATGAACGTCACTGGTGTTCGTACTTCGATCGGTTTCTCATTGATCGCGCTTCTCCTGTTTGCGGGTTCCGTCGGGGCGAGTCCGAACTCTCACGACGGGGGATTCTTCCTGAGGCTGTCCGGAGGTTTCGCGGTCGCGAGCAGTGAATTCGAACATGGAAGTGATCTGATCGAGCTCGA
>JABDJQ010000345.1 GCA_013002425.1 Gemmatimonadota bacterium | reverse complement strand
TGTGCTTCCGGGATGAAGGTCCGGTTCGCATCGAAAACGCGCTGGTTCATGAAAGTCGGAGAAACGATTTCGATCCCGGCCTCGTGCAGCGAGTCCAGAACCTTCGCGCGCAGGCGCGACGGCGCCGTCATGATCTGCTTGATCTCCTCGAGCAGACCGAAAATGCGATACGAGACGGAGAAATCTCCGAGTTCCGCGATCTGCACGAACGGTTCCTTGAGTCCCGCTTTTTCGGCCCCGATCAACAGGTTCTTCTCGACATGGTCGTGCGGCGCGTCGTATCCGATCGAAACGTTCGCGCTGATGATCGTCCCCGACGTTCGCACCGTGCGCACCGGATGCGTGACCAGATAGAGATTCGGAAGCGTGACGAGATCACGCTCGCGCGTCTGAATCTCGGTGTGGAAGAGCCCGCGCTCGGTGACACGGCCGAAAGAATCCCGGATCTCGATGAAATCGCCGATCCGGAACGAGCGCACGGCGTTCAGCATGATGCCGGCCATGGCATTGCCGAGGAACGTGGTGGAAGAAAGCGCGATGGCCGCGGTCAGAATGATCCCGATCAGGCTCAGGATCTGGCCGCGGAGTTCATTCGAGATCGGGAGCGCCAGAATCACCGAGAGGATGCCGATCGCCGTGAGCGCGATCATGAGCAACTGGTCGCGAAGCCGGTTCGTGCCTTTCGACGCTTTCTGGAGCACCCGATCGATGACGATCAGCGCCACGACGACGAAAACGAGCGTTCCGGTCGTGGGGAGCAGTTTCAGCAGCAGTTCCATGGCACGATCGTAGCCCTCCGCGACACGGGGCGCAACCGGTCAGCGAAGAATCGTGATCTTTCGAAGCGCGTTTTCGCCGCCGTTCGCGAGCTTCAGAAAGTAGGTGCCGGGCGATACCGGGCGACCGGATTCGTCGCGGCCGTTCCATTCGATCCGGCGCGCCGCCACATGCGAGAAGTCGCGCACGAGCCGTCCCCGGATATCGTACACGGCGAACGAGAACGACGACGAGGGCGTGAAGCCGTGACTGATCGTCGTGCCCCCGCGCGTCGGATTCGGCGCGACCGTGAGGGTCTGCGCGGCGCCGCCGGGGATGCCCGTGGCCGCGTCGAGCGCGAACAGAACGTCGATGAACTCGGAGAAACCGTAGCGGAACTCGTAAGGGTCGGCGTACGCGCTGGAGTTCGCCGTGATCACGAGGGTGTACGTACCGACCGGCAGGGCGCCTGAGAAATTCAGGATGTCCGATCCGTTGTACGGCGTTTCGTAGGTTACGTAGTAGAAGTTCTGGTCGTCGCGAAGCGAAAGCTGGCCGAAGCCGTCGTCGAATCCGCCCATCTCTCCCGTGATCGTATAGCCGGACGCGGCGGTCAGGTCGAACGTGACCTCGACGTAGGATCTGCCGTCGGACAGGCCGTAGTTGTCGTCGAAGTACGACTCGCTGTTGGCGGAAGAACTGCCAGACGCGAGGATGTGCGTCGGAAAAATGCTCGAGGACTGAATCGCGGTGCCCGTTCCGAACGCGTCGGGAAGGGATCCTGTCGCGGCCACGTTATCCGTGAACACGCCGTAGCCGGCGATCGAGGCCGTGTCGAGTTCGCTGTCGGATGCCCCGAAGTTGTCGTAGGCATCGCCCACCGCCCGTACGTGGCGGTCCTGGCTCGTCGGCACGATGTCGGCCCGGGATTCGGCCGCGGACATCGGCAAAAGGAGCGCAAGGGCGAGATAGGTCAGCGTGGAGCGGGTTTTCATGAGGACCTCCGGGAAGTGGGGCGTCATCGGATGACTACCGGGCAGGTTTACATATTGTAGCACAACTGCAGGAATCGCCGCTGAGCGGAACGAGTTCCCCGTTCGAACTGCCGTTCCGGGTGTTAGAATCGACTCATGGAACAACACCGTCTCTCTCGCGAAAACGGCTCCTCCGCGCAGTGGCGACGACCGGCGCGCATGATCCCGGCGGGGCTCGCGTTTCTAGTCACGGTCCTGGCGTTTTCGTGCGCCGCCCTGTCGGGAAACGGGGATTCCGCTCGAACGGTCGTGCGCATGGAAACGGATTTCGGGCCGATCGTGATTGCGGTCGAGGAGAGCGCGGCGCCGGTCACGTCCGCGAATTTTCTCCGCTACGTCGACGAAGATCTCTGGACGGGGGCGCACTTCTATCGCGTGGTTACCAGCGACAATCAGCCGAACAACTCGGTCAGGATCGCGGTGATCCAGGGGGGACTCGGCTGGGAGGAGAGCGACGCGGGCCTTCCGCCGATTCGCCACGAAACGACGAAAGAGACCGGAGTCTCCCATGTTTCCGGGGCGATTTCGATGGCGCGAAACGAACCCGGCACGGCCTCTTCGGAGTTCTTCATCTGCCTCGGTCCGCAACCCGCGCTCGATTTCGGCGGGGCGCGCAACCCGGATGGCCGGGGTTTCGCCGCGTTCGGACGCGTAATCGAAGGGATGGACGTCGTGCGGCGCATTCACGCGCTTCCCGAAACGGATCAGCTCCTCGACAAGAGGGTCGCGATCCGTTCGATCCGGCGCGGCCGCTAGAGACCTTCGAAAAGCCGCCGGCGCCGGACCGCTCGAAACGCGAAAGTGATACAATCAAATTGTCCCCGATCCCCTCGAATCGGAGTGGACCATGATCTTTCGCCTCGCGCTCTTCATCACCACGATCCTGCTCTCCGCCGGATGCGGCGGAAGCGACGAAGTCACGCAGCCGGACCCCGGCAACGGCGGCGGCGACACGACCGCGACAGGCAATGCCACCCTTGCACTGGCGTTCGCGTTCGTCGGGTCGGACGGCACGGTGAGCCCCGGGGAGACGGCCGTGAGCCGGGCGACCGTCGTGAACGAATCCG
>JABDJQ010000265.1 GCA_013002425.1 Gemmatimonadota bacterium | reverse complement strand
TTCGGAAGTATCGAACCTCTATCAGGAATTCGCGCGCGGTTACTTTTCGATGTACGTCACGGGTCCCTGGAATCTCGGCGAATTCGAGCGGCGTCTACCTCCCGAACTCGCGGAGGCATGGGCGACCGCTCCCCTTCCCGGCCCCGAAGGGATCGAGTCGGGCGTTTCGCTCGCGGGCGGTTCCAGCATCGTGCTCTTCCGCTCTTCGGAGCGGAAGGAGGCCGCGTGGAAACTGATCGAGTTTCTGTCGGAGCCCGGGCAGCAGCTCCGTTTCTTCGAGCTGACGGGAGATCTGCCGGCGAGGACCGAATCGTGGGAGGCGGAATCGATCGCTTCGAACGAACGGATCCTCGCTTTCGGTGAGCAGCTCAAGCGCGTGGTCGCAACGCCGAAGATTCCCGAGTGGGAACAGATCGCGACGAGGATCATGATCCGCGCGGAAGAGGCCATTCGCGGTTCGGCCACGATCGACCAGGCGCTCGAGGCGCTCGACCGGGATGTCGACAGGCTTCTCGAAAAGCGGCGCTGGCTTCTCGAAAAACGCGGTCTCCTCCCCGAAGCGAGCCCGTCATGATGCCGCCGCTCGAACGAAGGCAGCGGCGCGCCGCGTGGCTCTTTCTCACCCCCGCTCTCGGCCTCATCGGCATCTTCTTCTTTCTTCCCATCGTAATCGGGTTCGTCCTCAGCCTGACCGACTTCGATATCTATGCGATCGGATCTCTCGACACCGTCCGCTTCGTCGGGCCCGCGAACTATACGAACACGCTCGGCAGCGGCGAGTTCTGGAACGCGCTTCGTAACACGGCGTACTTCGTGTTTCTCGGCGCTCCCCTCTCGGTGCTCGTATCGCTCGCGGGGGCGATCCTCGTCTCGGGACGTCTCGCGCGATTCAAAGAGGTCTTCCGTACGCTCTACTTCGCGCCCGTGATCACGACGCTCGTTGCGGTCGCCGTCGTCTGGCGCTCGCTCTATCATCCGCGCTACGGCGTGATCAACTTCGCGCTCGAGAAGTTCGGCGTGCCCGCCATCGACTGGCTCGGCGATCCCGTGTGGGCGATGCCGGCCATCGTTCTGATGGCAGTGTGGAAAACGTTCGGATACAACATGCTGATCTTCGTCGCGGGTCTCATCAGCATTCCCGAAGAACTGTACGAAGCGGCCGAGATCGACGGTGCGTCCGCGTGGCAGCGCGTGCTGCACGTCACGCTTCCCAGCCTCGCCCCCACGTTTCTGTTCGTGAGCCTGATCACGATGATCGGCTACTTCCAGGTGTTTGCGGAACCGTACATCATGACGCAGGGCGGTCCCGTTCGCAGCACGGTCACGCTGATGCTTCTCATGTACGAAGAAGGATTCCGGTGGTGGCGGATGGGGAATGCCGCCGCGATCGCGTTTCTGCTGTTCGTCATCACGCTGATCGGAACGCTGATCCAGCTCAGGCTCCGGAAGACGGAGGCGGCATGAACACGAGGCTCCAGTCGATACTGCTGCACGTGGTGCTGACCGTGATCGGACTCGTGACGATCGCGCCGCTGCTCTGGATGGTGGGCGCTTCGCTGATGCCGGTCGGCGAGGCGGCCTCCTATCCCCCGCGTTTCATTCCGAGCCGTCCGACGTTCGAACACTACGTCGCCCTCTTCACACGGCTCGATCTCGCGCGCAACTTCTTCAACAGCGTGTTCATTACGGTCACCGCCACGATCGTCAGCGTTATCGTAAACGCGATGGCCGGCTACGCGTTCGCCAAGCTCGAGTTCGGCGGCCGGGACCGCCTGTTCAAGTTTCTGCTGGCCGGCATGATGATTCCGGCGCAGGTCGGCATGCTTCCGCTGTTTCTGCTGCTGAAGAACATGGGCCTCGTGAACACGTATCTCGGCATCATGATCCCGAGCTTCGCGAGCATATTCGCGATCTTTCTCGTGCGACAGTACGTGCTCAGCGTGCCGGACGAACTTCTCGATGCCGCCCGCATGGACGGCGCGGGCGAGTTCCGCATCTTCTGGACGATCGTGCTGCCGATCGTGCGGCCGATCCTCGTCACCCTCGCGGCCTTCACGTTCATCAGCGCGTGGAACGACTTCATGTGGCCGCTCATCATTCTGAGCGACGAAGCGAAATACACGCTGCCGGTTGCACTCGCCAATCTCGCGGGAGAACACGTGCAGGACACGGAACTCATGATGGCCGGCGCGATGATCACGATCGCCCCGGTCCTGATCGTGTTTCTGTTCTTCCAGCGCGTCTACTACCAGGGAATCATGGCGGGAGGCGTCAAGGGATGAGGCGGATCGCGAACGGGTTCGAGTTACTGCGCCATTCGATTCTGCCGGCCGCTCTCTTCACGATCGTGACGCAGGCCGTGAACCTCGACTTCGCTCACGCGGCCATCCCCCGGCCGGTCACCACGATCGACAGCTTCGACGCCGCGGGCGAGTGGAACGCGCTCGTACCGGAAGGAGTCGAACTCGATCTCTCGTCTGACGAAGGCAGGAACGGGCGCGCGATCAGACTCGATTTCCGCTTCGTCGCGGGGGGCGGTTACGCCGTCATGCGGAAGGAGTTCGACTTCGCGCTTCCCGCGAACTACATCATCGAATTCGACTACCGGGGCGAGGCGCCCGTAAACCATCTGGAATTCAAGCTGGTCGACGAGACGGGTGAGAACGTCTGGTGGTCGGTCATGCGCGATGTCGCGTTCAGCGAAGAGTGGACGACGGCGCGCATCAAGAAGCGTCACGTCACCTTCGCGTGGGGGCCGCGCGGCGGCGGCGATCTCGAGCGTGTGGCGGCCATCGAGTTCGCCGTTACGGCGGGCACGGGCGGCGAGGGGACGATCTGGATCGACAACCTCACGATACAGGAACTGCCGCCCCCGAACGCGAATCCGCCCGATCCGATCGCGTCCGCGTCTTCGTCGCGCGCCGGGTTCGAGGCGACGCTGGCGACCGACGGCGATTCGACCACGTTCTGGGCTTCGGACGACTCGGACACGCTCCCGTGGCTCGCACTCGACCTCGGCGGAGTGCGCG
>JABDJQ010000257.1 GCA_013002425.1 Gemmatimonadota bacterium | reverse complement strand
CACCACGCCTTCATGCGTCCACGGATTCTCGGGGTCGAACGTCGAAACCGTGTCCGCGACCGAAACCGACGGCGGCTCGGCGTCGTCCAGAAGTTCGACGGCCACGAGCGCGCACAGTACGTTACGTACGTCGCCTTCGGACCAGCCGAGGCTGAGCGCGGAGCCGCCCACGGCAAACGCGAAGTCCGCCCAGTCGGGGCCCGAGGTCAGGAAGTTGACCTGCGCTTCGTAAAAGAGGTCCGCGACCGCGGAGATTCCCATGCCCGTGATCGTGCGGCCGTTGAACGAGTCGCCGTCCGTAAGCAGGTAGGCGAGCTTGTTAACGATGCCGCTGTTCGAGTGAACGCCGCCGAAGTCGTTGTCGGAGTCGGGGTCGTTCACCGGCGGAATGTAGTTCGGGCTTCCCAGGCGGTCGGGATCGCCGCCGTTGGGCGGATTCTGCATGTCGCGAATCGCCCCGCCGGGAATGTCTTCGCCGATGAGCCAGCGCTGATTGGCCGCGTCGTTCCCCGCGCCGTTTCCGAGGTCGACGAACTCGCCCCAGATGTCCGAGAACGCTTCGTTGATTGCGCCCGACGTGTTTTCGTACACGAGGCCCGACTCGTTCTCTGTAACGCCGTGCGTCAGTTCGTGGCCGGTGACGTCGTCCGTCGCATAGCCCTGCCCGAATTTCATCTGGGACCCGTCCCAGAACGCGTTCCCGAGGGGGCAGGCAACCGACGTGTCGGGAGAGCACCAGCGCGTTGTCGCTACCATCGTGCCGCCGGACCCGTCGAGCCCGTCACGCCCGTGTTCCGTATTGTAGAAGTTGTATGTATCACCGAGGAACGCGTACGCCGAGTTCACGTCTGCAATCGCGGAAGGCGGATCTCCTTCGAAGCGTTCCGGATTGCCGGGAAGCGCGGTCGTATTGTTCGAGTCGTAGATTTCGCGGTCGAGCGCGGAATAGTGCCGCGCGAAGCGATGCACGATCTCGCCGGTCTGCGCGTCGAGCAGGATATCGGCGTTCACGCGCGGAGCGTTGGGGCTCGAAACACGTACTCTCCAGACGAGGCGGATCTCGCCTTCGAGATCGAGAACGGAGGGCGCGAAGATGCGCAGTCTGGGCGCCTGCATCTGAAGCTGCACGCCGGGAACTTCCTGCTCGAGCTGCTGGCGAATCGCGTCGTGGGCGTCCGCCGCGAGAAACCGCGGGACAAGATTGACCGTGCCGTCGTCGAGGGGGCGCGTCTCACGAAGGATATCGCTGATCACGCTTTCGATCCCTTCCTCTTCATCGAGCAGCGTGATGACTTCGGCTGAAATGACTTCAATGTTGGCGTACGTCTGTCGCAAACGAACATGGTGGCCTTCCGTACGCTCCCTTTCACGGAAGATCGTGAAGTCCACTCCGTGGCTCGCGATGCCGAGAAGCGGGGCATTGCCTCGCAGAAACGCGAGCGCCGTTTCGCCGGGGCTGCCGGCTTTCGCGCCCGCTACAGTGAAGTGGTACCCGCGCGGTGCGCCGAGGTGCCTGAGGTAGCCGTCATCGCTCATCAGGTAGCGCGGGGCGGCGTTCGTTGTGGTCTGGCTCGCATCTTTCGGGGCCATGCGATCGAGCAGGTTGTCGAGGGATGCCTGTGATGCCGCGGCTCCGGCATCCCGGCTCATCAGAAGCAGGAGCGCGAGGCAGAAGAACGAGCAGCGGGAAAAGTTGCGCAGTTGTCGCAGTTCAGCGAGCAGCATGGTGTTTCTCCTTGGGGCTGGGGGAATGGACGACTCCCGGTGTGGTCGTATGGGAGTCCTGGAATCCGAAACGGCTATGCAGGCGGAAGAAAGGAATGGCCCTTGATGGCGAACAGACTCGAATGGAAATGGATGTGCGCGTACGAGAAGAGTCGGAATCCACGGGGAGGAGCTCAACCTTTCATCAAGGCCTGTGATGACGAGTTCCGGATTTCCAGCGTGCATTCTAACAGATCCCCGATAATCAGTCAAAACACGAAATGTTGATGTGCGAAGACTGGCTGTGATCGTGCGCGGCGGCTGTCCGAAGGGACGCCTTCCCCATGCGGGCTCTTCTGTGCCCTTGTCCTGTCAGCCGCAGTAGAGGGGGGAAACCCGACAGTAAAAGTACCGATGGCGCTGTTTGGGCCCTGCGGTGTACCCCGCAGGACCAGCTCCCCGTATCGTCGAGATACCGTTGGGAGGGAGCCCGCGCAGGAGGAGCTTCAGTGCGTCATGGTCGACGGGAACGCATACAAGAAGGTCGCGAATCGAGTCGTTTCGCCGTTTACTGCCACTCTTCCGGGTTCAGCTTGTAGTACTCGCTGAGCTCTTCATAGAGTTCCGGGTGCTTCGCCTTCAGCTGGGCCGGCTTTTCGAAGAAGGTCTCCGTGGCGACCGCGAAGAACTCCGCGCGATTCGTCGCCCCGTACTGATCCAATACCGACTCTCGCCCTCTTCTCGTCCGGCGTGTCAGATCCTGGTACTCGGCTTCCAGAATTTCCGCCCACGTGGAATAGCGGGAGACGTGATCGAGGACGGGCGTTCCGTCGGCGGATCCGTCCTCCTGGTCGAGCTGATGCGCGAACTCGTGATAGGTGACGTTGTGTCCGTCACGGGGATCGGAAGCGCCCCGCTTCACGTCATTCCAGGAGAGAACGACGGCGCCGGTGTGCCAGCTTTCGCCGAGGCGGACCGACTCTTCGTTTCGCTGGCGTCCGAACACGCCCTTCGCGCCGGCCACGTAGGCGCTCGGATAAACGAGCACAGAATCGAGTTTCGGATAGAACGAGGGTTTCCGGTTCAGGAGCAGCAGGCACGCCTGCGCGGCGATGGTGACCCGTATCTCGTCGGTCAGTGCGAGCCCGCCGCACCCTTCGAAATTTTTCTCGGCGAGAAAGACATGAATTCGTCCATGCAGCCGCTCCTGAAGTTCGGGGGGCAGCCTGTCGTAGGGGGGCAGGTTCTGCTCGAGGATCGCGCGCCATTCATCCGGAAACGGAAGCTTCATGAGTCGGGCCCGTCGCGCGGCGCGGGAGCGCCTGCGCAGGAGCACGATCGCGAGGACGGCAATCGGCAACGCCACGATGACCGCGAGGATTGTACCGGTGCTTGTCATGGAGGATCGCCGTTCAGTCGACCTTGACGTCCCCGATATCCATGACCTCTACCGAATCGTTTTCAGACAGTTTGCCGGACAGTTCCGCGAACACTTCGGACTTGGTGGTCTTGCCCGATTCGGGATTCTTCACCTTCACGAAAATGTCGGGCCGATCCTCGAACGGTCCGTCCTTGAAGTCGGACCAGCGGAAGTCGACGGTGAAACGGCCCGCGTCATTGGTGGTCGTCGTTCCCAGATGATCGCTGGCAAGCAGGTCCTTGTCGTAGAC
>JABDJQ010000235.1 GCA_013002425.1 Gemmatimonadota bacterium | reverse complement strand
AAGACGGGTAGAGCGGGAAGTGCGCGACCATGTCGATCGCGGGGGGTCCGCCGATCGCGCCCCACGCGTGATTCGCCGCGCCCGGTGTCCCGTAGTCCCCGTCGCCGTAGGGATCGGTCAGGTTCTCCTCCCAGTTGCCGCCGACGCTGTTGTCGGCCGCGGGATCGACGAGTTCCATCGACGCGCCGGACGGGTCGGGGAACGTGACGCCGTCGTCATAGCCGACAGAATCGATCGTGGCGCCCCCCTCTTTCAGCACCACGGCGTCCGCGCCGTTGCCGAGAGTCATCCCCGTGTACGGATAGTCGAGCGTCACCCCCCCGTTCTGCGTAACGTCGCTGAAACGCCCCATCACGTAAAATCCGTTCGCGGGAATCACGCTCGATCCTCCCGCCTGAATCGTGTGGTTCTCCGCATCGCCGTCGCCGATCGTCCACCCCTCGATGTCGATCGGAGACCCGGTGCTGTTGTAGAGCTCGATCCACTCCCCGTTCGCATCGCTTACCGCCGCGGGATTCTGCATGATCTCGGTAATGACGACATCCCCCGGCGCCGCCGCCCGTGCGCCCCCTGCAAAAACCGCCCCCAGAATCAGAACACACCCCATCCGTTCGCGAAACTCGCGCATTCGCTTCCTCCCGTCGCTGCTGTTTCCTGTCGGCCCCCGTTTCCCCTCCCCCTGGGGAGTTCGTGTGTAAAGCAGGATGTGTTCCAGAGGGAGCGTCCGGATAAACGACTGCAGAAAGGGAATGAGCGGCGAGAGTGCGAAGCGCCGGCCACGCGATGACCGGCGGCCGACCAGGTCGTGGTCGTTTTCAGGAACCCGCGAAAATCCGCAGGTACGTGAACAGCCCGGACTTCCAAGCGTCGTCGAAAAGATAGTGAAAGCCGAGCGAATACGAGGAGAAGAGGAACTCCGTGCCGAGCCCGCTGTTCCCTTCCGTATCGATACGGCCGCGGAACAGCATCGAGGAACCGCGCCTGACCTCCGCGCCGAACACGCCGAGGCCGCCGTCGTCGGCTTCGCCTTCGACGACCGACCATTGCGCGAACAGTCCCAGTTTGTTCTTGAGAAATACGCCGCGCGTTCCGAATTCGTAAAAGCGGGCGAGCTTCGATTCGTCGAGACGGGAGCGATTCACGTTGCGCGCCGTAAAATGAAACGTGTAGCGGGGCGAAAGACGTCCCGACAGGCCGAGGTCGATCGAGGCGAGGCCGTCGATTTCGTCGTCGGAAGAACTGATGTACGTGTAGGAAACGCCGAACGACGTGCGCGGCGAAGACGGGCTGCCGAATGCGAACGTATAGCGCCGAAACGACGGCGAGGCGAGCGAGTCGGCCCCGAGGGCGCCGCGCGAGAGGTTCACTTTTTCGGTCCCGAGTCCGAATCGTTTTCCGCGCAGATAGAACATGTCGTCGCCGTCGAACGGGCCGTCCTGCACGGCGAGACGTCCGTACATGAATTCGGGTTTCGGCCGGCCGCCGAGCACCGCGGGCGCCATGGCGACGGCGGTCGCCGTACCGTTCGAGGCCCAGGGCGACGGGTCGACGATCGTCAGGTCGCTCCGGAGCGGGTGGTCGCGCGGGGTCGCATCGGCCGTTACGGCTCCGAATACCAGGACGGCCAGCGCCGGCAGCACAGCCCGAAACGGCATGGATCGCAATTCGTGTCGCATCGTTCCCGGACCCCCCGTGTGGTTTCAGATGCACCTTTCCTGAAATGGTTGCTATAGTCAACGCTGTTTGGCGACGGACGCCGGGGTAACAATGAAATGAAAGCCGTCACGGCCGACCCTTCCGGGGGTCTCCATTACAGTGAGATACCTGCGCCCGCGCTTCCCGAAGGGGGAGCGCTTCTTCGTGTGACCGCGGTCGGGATCTGCGGATCGGACCTCGTGAAGCTCGGCCATTCGCCCGCGGGCACCGTGCTCGGCCACGAGGTGGCGGGCGTGATCACGGAGACGGCCCCCGGCTTCACGCGATTCTCTCCCGGCGACCGGGTCACCACGGCCCATCACATCCCCTGCGGACAATGCGTCTACTGCAGCGGCGGCAACGAATCGCAATGCCGGCAGTTTCGCGAAACGAATCTCGTCCCGGGCGGCTGGGCGGAGACGATCGCCGTCTCGGGCGCGCACCTGAACGCCGTGGCGTTCGCCATTCCGGACGACATGGAGGACGCCGTCGCGAGCCTTACGGAACCTCTCGGCTGCTGCGTGCGTGCCATAAGACGCTCCGAAGTGAAGCCGGGTGAGAAGATCGCGGTGATCGGCCTCGGTCCGGTCGGCATGATGCTCGCCGCCCTCTACCGGCACGCCGGCGCCGAGGTCTTCGTTCTGGACCGCATCGCGAAGCGCATGGAGGAGGCCGCCGCCTGGTACGGCGCGCTCCCGCTCCCGGCCGAGCCCTCCGGGCTGAGCGAGGCCGCGAGGAGCGCAACGGGCGGCTTCGGCTTCGATCAGGTCGTCCTCGCCGCGGGCGCCGGGCCGACGCTCACGCTCGCATTGGATTTGGTCCGCAGAGGTGGTAAGGTGCATCTCTTCTCGGGCACGCCCGAGGGGGAGTTGACACGCTTCGACCTGAACGCGATCTATAAGAGAGAGGTCACTCTCTTTTCGACTTACAGCTCTTCCCCTCGCGACCTCGCGGTCGCGTTCGATCTCATCGCCACGCGAAAGATCGCATGCGAAAATCTGATTTCGAAACGGCTCCCGTTGAGCCGCGTCGAAGAGGGAATCCGCGCGATCCGCTCGGGGGATGCTTATAAGGTGGTTCTCGAGCCCGGGCGCTCCTGAACCAGCGACCGGAAATGACAAGGAGCTCGCGCCGCATGAGAACGATGACATCAGCCCTCTTCTACGGAAGCCGGGACCTGCGCCTGGAAGAAGTGGAGATCCCCGCGGTCGCGCCGGGAGAAGCGCTGATCCGTGTAGAGAAGGCGCTCACGTGCGCGACCGATCTGAAGACCTACATTCGGGGCGGCCATAAGATGATCCCGACGCTCCCCTGTCCGTTCGGTCACGAATTCGCCGGAACGATTCATGAAATCGGCGAAGGAACGAGCGGGATCGAGATCGGCATGCCGGTCGTGGTCGCGAACTCGGCGCCGTGCAACGACTGCCCCTTCTGCAAGCGCCAGCAGCAGAACCTCTGCGAGAACCTCGTGTTTCTGAACGGCGCCTACTCCGAATACATTCTGGTGCCCGAACCGATCGTGAGCCAGAACCTCTACCCGCTCACGGGCGACGTTCCTTTCGAACGCATGGCGCTCATGGAGCCGCTCGCGTGCGTGCTGCACGGTCTCGACCGCACGGAAGTGCATCCCGGCGATCAGATCGCCGTCATCGGGGCGGGTCCGATCGGACTCATGTGGGTACGCATGCTGCATCTTGCGGGCGCGGAAGTGACCGTGCTCGGGAGAAGCCGCTGGAAGCTCGAGGCCGCGGAGCGCCTCGGCGCGAAGTACACGCTGAACGTAAGCGAGATGGACCGTCCCGAGTTCGCGCTGATGGAGATCACGGCCGGGCTCGGGTTCGATGTCGTGGTCGAAGCGGTCGGCGTCCCCGAAATCTGGGAGCGCGCGTTCGCGATCACCCGTCGCGGCGGCACGGTACACCTGTTCGGCGGCTGCGAGAAGGGAACCACGGTCCCCCTCGACACCCACGCGCTTCATTACGACGAGAAGCGCGTCCTCTCGGTCTTCCATCACACGCCCGAGCACGTGGCGCAGGCTTTCGATGTTCTCAGGAAAGGCGATCTCGACGAGAACATTCTGATCACGCAGCGCGTGCCGCTGAGCGAGCTCGCGGAAGCGTTCGAGCAGATGGAACGGCGCGAGGCGCTGAAGATCTGCATTACGCCGTGAGGTCTCTCCTCCGGCTCCGCCCCTACGTTGCGAAGTACCGCAGCAGCTTTCTGATCGGCATTTTCTTCGTACTGCTCACGAACGTATTCACGCTGCTGAGCCCTCTCGTGCTGAAACGCGCGATCGACGAACTGCGCGCCGGCGCTCTCACGCATTCACTCGTGACCTACGCCGGCGTGATCGTCACGCTCGCGACAATCCAGGGGATCTTTCGCTACGGCATGCGGAAGGTGATGATCGGCGCTTCGCGCGAAATCGAATACGATCTCAGGAACGACCTCTTCTCGCACATCGAATCGCTCTCGCTTCCGTTCTTCGAGCGCAGGAACACGGGCGACCTGATGGCGCGCGCCACGAACGATCTGAACGCCGTTCGCATGTTCATCGGCCCCGCAATCATGTACATCGCCAACACGTTCTTCACTGTCGTGATCGGCGTATCGCTCATGATGAGCATCGACTGGAAGCTGACGCTCCTCGCGATGATCCCGTTCCCGCTGCTTTCGCTCGCGGTCAACTACCTCGGCTCGCGTCTTCATACTCTTTACAGCCGGATTCAGGAGCAGTACTCGTCGATCACGACGCACGTGCAGGAGAACATCTCGGGAATTCGCGTCGTCAAAGCGTTCGTGCGCGAGCGCGAGGAAATCCGGCGCTTCGGAATACTGAACCGCGAGTTCATCCAGCGGAACATGCACATGGTGCGGCTATGGGG
>JABDJQ010000176.1 GCA_013002425.1 Gemmatimonadota bacterium | reverse complement strand
GAGCTGCGAGGCGTACTCGAGCGAGTCGAGCCCGCGAAGACGCGCGCCTGATTCTTCGAGGCGCCCCGCTTCGTAATCGATCGAGGCAATCGAGAAGAGTGCTTTCGACTGGGTAATCCAGTCGTCGTAGAAGCGCGCGGTCTCGAGCGTTTCGCGCGCTTCCGATCGCGCACGGTCGTAGTCACCCGCGAGCCGGAGTGCGTCGGCAAGCTCCAGTTTCGTTTCGAGGACGGCCGGCAGATGGCCCATCTCCTTGAACAGCGCGAGCGCCTGCTCGAGCCCCTCGATCGAAGCGTCGGTCGCGCCCATCTTCTGATGAACGAGCGCGAGCGCCATCCGATTGTCCGCTTCGGCTTCGGACTCGCCCGATGCGCGCGCGTTCTCGAGTGCGCGTTCGAACGAAATCACCGCCCGCTTCAGGTCGTTCGTGCGGACGGAATAGTCTCCGAGCGTTTCGCTGGCGAGCCGCTGGATCGACGGATACGGTCGGGCGTCGACATCTCCGAGCACCCCCTCGGCAATCTCGGCGGCGCGGTTTCGCTCTCCCGCTTCGAGGAGCGCGCGCGCGCGGTTCAGCGTGGCGAGCAGCACCGAGAGCGTGTCGCCGATGGCGCGCTCCGAAGAGATGGCTTCCTCGTAGTACCGGGCAGCCGTGCGGTGGTCTCCGAGCATCTGCAGCAGGATGCCGCGCGCGATCCAGAGCGTGCCCGCCAGCGGCTCGAGATCGTTTTCGCGAATCTCGCGTTCGGCGCTTTCGTATCGCTTTTCGGCCGCCTCGAATTCCCCGAATCGACGCGCGAGATCGCCCCGCGCGATCTGTGTGAGCGCGAGGCCTACCGCGTTACCGAGGGTGTCGTAGAGCGCCTCGGAAAGCGCGAGCTGATCGTCCGCCCCCCGGAAGTCCCCGCGCGTCGTCATCACGTTCGCGATCGAGTGCAGTGTTTCCGCGATGTCCTGGTGCGCGCGGCGCGACCGGAAGAGCGCGAGCGATTCCTCGTACTGGGCGAGCGCATCGCCGTACCGCCCGAGGAATTCGAGGATCTGCGCGCGATACGCGAGCGTGGCCGCCCGGTTGTACGCGTCTCCGGTCTGCTGCTGGATGCCGGACGCTTCGATCAGAAACGCTTCCGCTTCATCGAACAGACCGCGGTTCAGGGCGGAAAGGCCCCGGTAACTGACGGCGAGGCCAAGCCGGTACCGCTCGCCGATCGCCCGATAGAGAGTGATGGCCGAGTCGAGAGCCGTGTCCGCATCGTCATAAGCCAGCCCCTGCAGCGCCCGCACCCCCGCGAGATAGAGCCGTTCCGCGTCGCGCCAGGAAGCGAGCGCATGTTCATCGAATGCCGTGATCGTCGCGTGCACGCGTGCCGGCAGCGAATCCCCGCCCGCGCGGGCGCGTTCCGCCGTGAGCGCGGCCGCGGCGCGATACGGCCCGGGAGCACCGGCAGTGTCGTCGAACGCAAAGCGGTGCAGCAGAGCCACTACATCGGGGGAGTAGGTCGGATAGAGCGAGATCAGTGAATCCACGGCCGCCGTATCGCCTGTTTCGGCGGCCCCCCGCACCGCGCGCGCCATCTCGGTCTTCGAAAGCACGGCCCCGGCATCGGGGACCATGCAGGGGAGAACGAGGGCGCCGAGCAGAAGGGCGCCGGGCAGCGGCAGGATCAGAAAACGCATGCCCTCATGATAGCAATCTTCCCGCCCCTGAGAGAAAAACAGCGGTTTCCGGCGAAACCGGTCAAAAACCGACCGGACCGGTCCGTACGGGGTCTCGAAGGATCAATCGAGCTTCCCAATGCCGATCTCGCTCAGCCAGTCGATACCACAGGAGGTAACAGAATGAATCGGTCTTCCCTTCTCCCGGCGATACTCGCCATTTCACTCGCATTCCTGCCCGTCGCGGCAGACGCCGCCTGGATCAACGATCAGGACGGAAACAAGATCGATGATTACATCGATGCCGCTCACAACGAAGGCAGGCAGGCAGCCTACGAAGGCCGCGATACGTCGAAGCGCCCGATCATCGCCGTGTTCGAAGGCGCGAACAAGTCGGCGGCAAGCGAGTACGGCGTGTACGTCGGCTACGATTCGCGCCCGAGCGATCAGGACGTTGTCGAACTTCTCGCGCTCGGTGTGCCGTACGCGAAACCTTACCTATATATCGATTACATCCGCACGCAGGCGACTTACTCGCAGATCCAGCAGATGGCGAACATGCCGGGCGTGACGCGCGTCGAGGCGGTGCCGATTCTCTATCCGTTGAATCATTACGGCGCCCGCGTTCTGCGCGCCCGCGATTCGCGCGGCCTTTCGCTCTCGCAGAACTACCAGCTCTTCCCGAGCATGGAGACCGATCTCGGACTCGACGGCACGGGCATCGTGGTCGGGATCCTCGATACCGGCGTCAACGACGAAGTCGACGATGTCAATCCGCTCTACGTCGGTCACGAAGCCTTGAACGGCAAGTTTCTCGGTGGCGGTAACTTTTTCTCGGGTGATCCGCTCCTGAATACCGGTCTTACGGAGAGCGAGAACCCGCAGGACCATGGCGGGGCGGCATCTTCGATGCACGGCACGCACGTTGCGGGTACGGCCATCGGTACGGGCGGACTGAGCGGTTTCTATCGCGGTGTCGCGCCGGCCGCGCGCCTCGTCGACTGCAAGGTGCTTTCGGATGCCGGCGCCGGCTTCGGTTCGGCCGACGGCGTCGAGTGGTGCATCTTCAACATGAATAACGACTGGGGCCTCACGGGCGCCGACACGATCTACTCCGGCATCGACGTCCTGAACCTGTCGCTCGGCGGGCTCAACAATTCCGACGGCACCGACGCCGGCTCGCAGATGATGAACGCGGCCGTCAACGCGGGGCTCATTCTCTGCATCGCGACCGGAAACGACGACACGACGAGCTACATTCCCTCCCCCGCGGCCGCGGACAATGTCATCTCGGTCGGCGCCACGTATCACGCGAAGACGCTCTCCTCCGTCGACGATTCGGTCACGGACTTCTCGAACGAAGGCCCGCGGCTCGACGACGGTGATCTCGATAAAATCGACGAAATGAAGCCCACGGTCGTCGCACCCGGCTCGAACATCATCTCTTCGGACGGGGATCCCGTCGCGACAACGGGCGGGTCGTACAAGCCGCTGTCGGGAACCAGCATGGCAACGCCTCATGTGGCCGGACTCTGCGCGCTTCTGAAACAGCATGCGCCGACGGCTACACCGTACGATATCCGCGAGGTTCTGCAGAACACGGCCACGCACGGCATTCCGACCGTCAAGACCGCGCGTCCGAACGATCCGTTCCTCGTGGACGCGAACTACAACCCGGCTTCCGGGTGGGGCCTGGCCGACGGTTACGCGGCGGCGAAGGAACTCTCGAACTCGACGTCCGGCGTGCAGGTCGTCCGCATCTTCGGAACGGCGCGTCCGAACGACGGTGAAGTCGACTTCCAGTGGTGGACCCAGCGCGAATACGTGCACTTCGGCTTCGACGTCTGGCGGGCCGAAGACGTGGGCGGAGCGCCCGGCGCGTACACGAAGCTGAACGCGCTTCCGATTCCGGGTGTCGGCGACCCGCTGATCGCTGGCGACGACAACCGCGAACTCTACACGTTCGTGGATGACGACACGGCGCTCGCGCTCGGTACGAAGTACTGGTATCGCGTTGACTGGACGGACGGCGGCGGCACGACGTCCGAGCCCCCGTTCCCGGTGATCTACGGCGAGTTGCCGCGCGTGGCGACGATCAACTACAGCATCGTCCACAACACGTATGACGAAGACATCAGCTCGCTGCTCGGAATAAGCCAGGCCTTCGATACGGGCAATCCGGATTTCAGCTTTGCGGGCGACGGCACCGATACGCAGGACAGCGCGGTCGTGATCGAACCGGCCAACTCAGGCACGGCGACGGTCGGTTACATCGAACATTACTTCACCACGGGGCTCACGACCGACGACAACGTCGATTCGTATCTGCCGCCGAGCCAGTTGAATCACTGGTTCCTGAGCGTGACCGACGGCAACTACATCAACCGTTCGGGCCGCATCACTTCGTACTCGATCTTCGTGAACGACTCGGCCGGCTCGTCGAGCGGAACGGTCTACACGACCGATACGCCGATGCCCCTTCCGACGATCGAAACGAGCACGGTCGTGGCGTGGATTCCCGAAGAGACGGTGGCGACCGGCGTTGCGGGAACGGCGCACTTCGCGGCAAGCGAGGGCGAAGGGTTCGTGAGCATCGAACTCGAGTTCACGCGGGGCAGCAACGGCGCGGAAATCGTATTCAGCCGCGGCGCCACGAGTGAGATCAACGACCGCAGGCCGCTTCACACGAATCCGATGGTCGTCGACGACATCTTCGTCGATTTCCGTGACGATACGGCGGTTCCGGGCGAAACCTACTACTACTGGGCCGAAATCACAGAGCCGAACGGCCTGAAATCGATCGCCGGCCCGATCAAGGGAAGCGTTTCGATCACCGAATTCGGGCGCTCGCTCGTGTTCGCGCCCGGGCCGAATCCGACGCGCGGCTCCTCGGTGCTCCGCCTGACGCTCGGCTACGACCAGGCGCCGTCCGGCAACGCCGACGCGCGCGTCACGGTCCACGACATCGCGGGACGCGAAGTGCGCACGCTGCAGAACGGCCCGATGACGGTCGGCAGCCACGCGATCGCGTGGGACGGACGCGATCACGGCGGTTCGCGCGTTGCGGCCGGTGTTTACTTCTTCCGCGTGGAAGCGGCCGGCCTGAATCAGAGCAAGAAAGTGGTCATGGTCCGGTAGTCACGGAACCATAACCGCGTTCGTTTGATGGACGGGCGGGAGTGAAAGTCGGCGCCGGGCAGGTAAGGCGCGCCGAACGGATCTCTCGCCCGTTTCTTCGTATCTGCATCGCGCGCCTTGCGCCGCGCTCTTCTGAAGACTATCGTCTGAACACCTCATGAAGTCGTTCCTCGTCATTCTTTGCGCGCTTGCGCTCCTGCCCGGCGCGTTCGCGCCGTCCCCGGCGCAGGCCGCGGATCAGCTTCCGCCCGATCTCGAGCGCGTGCGCGTGGAGACGATCTCGCGCCTCTCGTCGCTTTATGAGCTCGAC
>JABDJQ010000457.1 GCA_013002425.1 Gemmatimonadota bacterium | reverse complement strand
ATCCCGACGAATTCCCCTGGCACTCCCGGCTCAAGGCCGCTCATCTCGAGATCAGGCGGGAGCTGCGCGCCCTTCGCGAAGCGGGCGGGTTCCAGCACCACGAGAAGGTACTCACGCAGAAGCCCGGCGACTGGAACGTGTTCTATTTCTATGGAGCGGGGGCCCGGCTGCACAGGAACTGCGACCTCTGCCCGAAGACCGCCGCGATCCTCGACAGCATTCTCTCCGAGGGTTCGCCCGGGAACGCGTATTTCAGCGCCCTCCAGCCGGGGGCCAGGATCGCGCCGCATTACGGCCCGACGAACACGCGGCTGCGAACCCATTTCGGCATCGAGGTGCCGGCGAATTGCGCGCTCGAGGTGAACGGGGAGGCGCGCACTTCGAAAGCGGGCGAGTGTCTCGTGTTTGACGACTCGTACTACCACTCCGCGTGGAATCGCGGCGGCGCGACCCGCGTCGTGCTCGTCTTCGATTTCTGGCATCCCGAGCTTTCGAAGGCCGAGATCACGGGCGTCGCGAAGTATCTGAGCACGTCGGGCAGCGCGAAGCGGATTCGAAAGCGTGCGCTCGACCGGCGCGCCGCGATTCTGTCGAGCGACTGGTGGAAGGACCCCGCACCTCGGTAGGCGAAGAGCGCCCAGGTAGGCGTCCCCCGCGCCCAGGACAGGCGAAAGCCGCGCCTCCGTCCGATCAGCCCGCCCGCGACCCGAACACTTCACGCAGCAGATCCGTCGTCCGCGCCGCGGGATCTTCGCGAATGCGTTTCTCTTCTTCGCCGAGTACCGTAAAGAGTCCGTTCAGGCTGCGTTCGGTCACGTAGCCTTCGAGGTCGAGCGACGGCTTCGAAACGAGCGGCAGCGCTTCGTACGCTTTGACCGCGCGGTCGTACGCGTTGTAGACGCCCACCTCGCCCATCTTCTCGACGATGATCGGATGAAAGCGCTCGCGAAGCTCGTCCGATGTCTTCCCGTAGAAGTAATCCGTGGCCGCCGTTTCGTTCCCGTTCAAAATGCCGAGGGCGTCCTGCAGCGTCATCTTCGTGATCGCCGAAACGAAAACGTCCGTCGCCTCTCCGGCCGCTTTCTCCGCGGCGCGGTTCATCGCGAGCTCGAGCTCGTCCACGTTGGAACCGAGGCCGATCGTCCGGAGCGCGGAGGCCACCTTGTCGAGATCCGAAGGCAGCCCGATGCGGATGAGCGGGTTGCCGAAGTAGCCGTCTTCGACGTTGGTCCGCGTCACCGTGCGGCTCGTCCCGACACGAAGCGCCTCTTTCAGGCCGGCGGCCACGGTTCCTTCTTCGCTGCCGCCGGTGATGGTCTCCAGGGTCTGGGCGATTTCGGTCGACGTGCAGCCCGCTCCGAGCCCGATCGCCGCGATACAGAGCAGAATCAATCCGATACGCATATATCGACTCCTTCAATAGAATGGATTTCGTGTGAAGCGCATCGCCAGTGTGCAAGATGCCGTCGCGATCCGCCACCCCTTTTCCGGCCGGTAGCGGGATCAGAGGTTTTATGCCAGTATGAGAGGTTCAGCGCCGGGCCGGGGGAACGAAAGTGTCAAAGAGGGAATCATGAGCATTCTGCAATGCGTCGGCAATACGCCGCTCATCGAACTCGAGAGCCAGAGTCCGAATCCCGCCGTGCGGATCTGGGCGAAGCTCGAATACTGCAATCCGAGCGGGTCGCTCAAGGACCGCATCGCGCTTCACATGATCGAAGAAGCGGAGAAGTCCGGGCGACTGAAGCCGGGGATGACGATCATCGAAGCGACGAGCGGCAACACCGGGATCGCGCTCGGAATGGTATGCGCCGTAAAAGGCTACAAGCTCCGTTTCTTCATGTCGGAACGAAAGACGATCGAACGGAGAAAGATGCTCGCGTTCTGGGGCGCCGAACTCTCCCTCACGACGAAGGACGATCCGGACAGCCACATCTTCGGGGCGAAGGAACTCGCCGCGGCCGACCCGGAACGCTACTTCTATATCGATCAGAACGAGAACGAGGACAACGTGAACGCGCACTGCCTCGGAACGGGCGCCGAGATCGTGCGAGATCTGAAGGGCGACGTGGCCGCGTTCGTGAGCGGCTACGGCACCGGCGGCTGCCTCATGGGCGTGAGCCGCGCCTTCGAAGAAGCCGGGGTCGGCGCGAAAGTGTACGCCGTGGAACCGGCAGGGCAGGGGAGCCGCATCGACGGACTCAAGCACAGCTCCGAGGGGTACCAGCCGCCGATTTACGATCGCGCCCGCATCGAGGAAACTTTCGAAGTCACGGACGAAGACGCGATCGCGAACGGCAAACTCATCGCGCGCAAGGAGGGAATCATCGCCGGCATTTCGACCGGCGCGAATCTCTACGCCGCGCGCAAAGTCGCCGAGCGGATGGATCGCGGGAACGTGGTCACGCTGGTCTGCGACCGGGGTGAGCGGTACTTCAGTACGGATTTGTTCAAGATGGAGTGAGCACGAGCGAGGGGCTCCCCTCGAC